>JBOGSL010000325.1:0-8405 GCA_050695395.1 Chloroflexota bacterium
TCGCTATTCAGGTCCATCCATGAGTAGCCGGGTGGCAGCGGGTAGGGAGCGCGGGCGCTGACCACGTAGAGTTTGGGATCGAGCGATTGGGCAAGGCCGAGGAGATCGATCTCGTCGGCGCCGCGGCCGTGAAAGAGCAGCAGGCCGGGGTTCTTGCCGTCAATGGGAGTGGCGGGACGGGTGCGATGGACCAGCGAAAACGTCGGCACGTTTCCACTTTACCCTTGCCGTATCCGAAAGTCGGCCAGGACGTGTTCCCGTGGCCGCCATAATAGCTCCATGAGCGCTGAACCGATTTCTCAGCCGGAGATTCATGGCATGCTAGCCTCGGTCTTCGGCTTCAGCACGTTTCGGCCGCTTCAGGAGGACATCGTGCGGTCGCTCCTCGAGGGTCGAGATGTGTTCGCACTCTTGCCCACGGGCGGCGGCAAGTCTCTCTGCTACCAGCTTCCGGCTCTGCTCGCCTCCGGTACGACCGTGGTGGTCTCGCCGCTGATCGCGTTGATGAAGGATCAGGTGGACAGCCTCCAAACGCTGGGGGTGAGGGCCACCTTCATCAACAGCTCGCTCGACTCAGGTGAACTGCGGCGACGGCAGCATCTTGTGGCGAGCAATGAGGTCAAACTGGCCTACGTGGCGCCCGAGCGACTCATGATGCCAGGGTTTCTCCGGTTGCTCGAGCAATCGCGAGTAAGCTTCTTTGCCATCGACGAGGCTCACTGCATCTCCGAATGGGGCCACGACTTTCGCCCCGACTATCGTCAACTGAGCCGGCTACGTGAGCTGTTCCCGGACGTGCCGATCGGGGCATTTACGGCGACGGCAACGAAACGAGTTCAATCGGATATCGTACGCCAGCTAGGGCTCGAGCGAGCCACGGTCTTCCAGGGAAGCTTCAATCGCTCCAACCTCTTTTACGACGTGCGACCGAAGAAGGGTTCGTACGGTCAGTTGGTGTCGTACCTGAAGGCCCATTCCGGCGAGTCGGGAATCATCTATCGAGCCAGCAGGAAGAAATGTGACGAGCTGGCTTCTACCCTCCGGCTTGAAGGTTTCTCCGCGACTGCGTATCACGCCGGGCTGAGCCCGGCCGAGCGTCGTAACCGGCAGGATGCCTTTATCCACGACGATGTGAGAATTATTGTTGCGACGATCGCCTTCGGCATGGGCATCGACAAGCCGGACGTCCGCTTCGTGATTCACCACGAGATTCCGCGCACGCTCGAGGGCTATTACCAGGAGAGCGGACGGGCAGGGCGAGACGGCGAGCCGGCTGAGTGCGTCCTCTTCTACAGCTCGGGCGACCTCATGTGGCCACGAGCCTCGGTTGAGGAACAGCCCGAGCCCGAGCGCAGCGTTGGTTTGGCTCAACTTAAACAGATGGAGGATTGGGCCCAGAGCTTTGCTTGCCGGCGCGAGGGCCTACTCGCTTACTTCGACGAGGGTCTCGAACAATCGCAGGAGCACTGCTGCGACGTCTGTCAGACTCCGGCCCGCGAAGAGGACGTGACGGTGGCGGCGCAGATGTTTCTATCTTGCGTGAAGCGCACCGGCGAGCGCTTTGGCGCCAACCACGTCATCAATGTGTTGCGAGGATCCGAGGCACAGTCGGTGATTCAACGAGGCCATCACAAGCTGTCGACTCACGGCATCGGGAAAGATCGATCGGAGCAGGACTGGCGAGAGCTGGCCAGGCAGCTCAGCCACGACGGATATGTGCGAGCTGACCCGGATCGATACAACGGCCTGGTCCTGACGGAGCGAGGCGAGCGTGTCTTATTCGGGAGCGAAAGAGTGGTCGTACGGGTGCGGACGGTGGCTGAAGCTACCGAATCGCAACAGGCCCAGCCCCACTGGGTACTCTTCGAGCGGCTACGTGTGCTGCGCAAGCAGCTGGCCGACGCCCGCGATGTGGCGCCCTACATGATCTTCTCCGATAACTCACTTCGTCATATCGCCGCCAACCTGCCCCAGGACCGGACGGATCTCTTGCAGCTACCAGGTGTCGGCGAGAAGAAGGCCGACGATTTTGGCGATGTGTTCCTTGGCTGCGTCGCGGCTTACGCGCACGAAACGGGCGCCACGGCGGAGCCGCTGCCGCCGCCCGACCACGCGGCGGAGTGGAATGCGTCGACGGCTGCCACGGTTCGGCTCTTCAAGGTGGGGCTGGATGTCAAGCGCATTGCCAAGACTCGCAAGCTAACCGAATCCACCATCTCGGAGCACCTGACCTCCGCGATCCTGGTTGGCGAGCAGGTGGACTTGGACCGGCTCGTGGCGCCGGAACGACGACGAGCGATCGAGGATGCTATTCGCCAGGTCGGATCCGACCTTTTGCGGCCGATCAAGGATCAGCTTGGCGACAGCTACGCCTACGACGAGATTCGCCTGGTTCGAGCCGATTGGCTCGCTCGGGGGAGATGACGCCCAGGGCGATGCTTTCGCCTTCGAGAAGCAGTACCCGCTGTTCCGGACACAGCTCGCGGGCTTGCAATGCAGCCCATAGGGCCGGTCAGTCAGCCGCCGACGACTAGTAGGTCGGCTGCGACGTCTGCGCTCAGCTCGGCTCGGATCCAGGAGCGTCGAGCGTATCGAGCCAGATGGGGAGGGAATCCGCCTCTCTCAGACTTGCGTGCATGGCCCTCCCCGCGTCGGTCGTACAATAACTTCGATGCGCCACTATCCGGGCAGGATGACCAGGTATTCGATCGAGATCGCGCCGTGCGCCCGGCTGCCCCGCTGGAACCCGTTTGTCCTCGCACTCTTCGTCCTCGCCGGCGAGTGGACGCTTCACCAACTCGTATACCGGATCGAATACGGGGCTCGCTTCGCCGCCGTCATGGCCAGTACGCCGCACCGTTTCTACATGCAGCCGTTGGGCATGGCTCTGGGGATCCTGCTCTTTGGGCTCGCCGTATCCGGCCTCGTGGCGCTGGCGTCGCTTCGTGCGCAGCGGTCCCATCTCGCTCGTCGCGGCGGCACCTCTGTGGGCGCCTCCCTCATCCCGGACTACCGGATGGTCCTGGCGCTTACCATCATCATTGCCTTCTTTCAGCTGGCGGTTTATTTCTTCCAGGAAAATGTCGAGTCAGCGGTTGAGGGTTACGGCTGGCCGGCGCTATCGGTACTGGTCTCACCCAACCGTCTGATTGTGTTTCCATTGGCAGTCGCGATCGCCGGCTGCATCGCCCTCACCCTTTGCGTCTTCCGAACGCACCTCAGCGAGGCTCGGTGTGCTATCCGCCGGCTCCGCTCGATACTGGCCCTGACCCTGGGCCGGAAACCGTCCCCGCGGCTCCTTGTACCGCTGCGGCTTCCGCTTCCGACTGGCGACCACCTTAGCCGGATAGGATCGCCGCGCGCCCCTCCCGTAGCAGCCTGAAGTCTGAGGTCTGGCTCGTTCGTCCTTCGGGGCGCAGGCGTCCATTTTTCAGTGTTACGGGGGTTCCATTTTGTTACGTTTCGTTTCGCTCCTCATCGGAGGAGTCCTGGCTTTCGCGCTTCCAGCCATGCCGGGTGTTGCAACGGCTCACGGGCTGCCCATTCGCATCGGAGCCGTATTTCCGCTCAAATCAATCGGCTCCTTGGCCAAAGAGGAATATCGGGGCGTCGAGATCGCTCGACAGCTGACAAACACGACCGGCGGCATTCAGGGGCGCCGGGTGGTACTGGTAGAACGCGAGCTCGACCGGCCGGGTCAGGCATCTCGGGTAATGGCGTCACTCGAGCGACAGCATCTACCGGCGGTTCTTGGCGCCTACTCTTCTGCCCTGTCTGTTCCCGCGGCCCGAGCCGCGGCGGAACGAGGAATGGTGTATTGGGAAGCAGGGGCTGTGGCAGATCGCCTGACCGGCGAGGGCTTGCCGCTTGTCTTTCGGGTCGGTGCCGACGGCTCTGACCTGGGCGCCAACTCAGCGAACTTTGTGGCGACGCAGCTGGCGCCTCGTCTTCACGAGCAGCCCCGCCGGCTGCGAATATCGATCGTCCAGGCAGATGATGGTTACGCGGCCTCGGTGGTGAGCGGGGTGGATCGACAGGCTCGCGCCCACCATCTTCGCATCGTGAGCCGCAGTCTCTACAACCCATACGCTCCCTACTGGGCGCCGGTGCTAGCTACGGTGCGGAAGGCTCATCCGGACATCCTCATCCTGGCCTCGCACATCCCGGATGGCGTTTCCTTCCGTCGAGCGTTCCTGCAAGCGCATCTGCACGTGGGTGCCTTCATCGGCTCGACCATGGCCCAGTGCATGCCGAACTTCGGCCGGATGCTGGGAAAAGAAGCGGTCGGTGTCTTCGCCTCGGATCGACCGGAGGGAGGCTTCAACGCAGGCGCGCTGAAGCCGGCGGCACGAACACTGTACAATCGCTTCGCGCGAATCTGGAAAGAGCAGACCGGTGAGTCTCATCCTTCGGAGGAGGCGTTGGCCGGCTTCAGCGCGGCCTGGGTGTTGTTCCACGACGTGTTGCCGAAGGCGGCGCAATCGGGCAAGGTTTCGGCTGCATCCGTTGCGTTGGCCGCTCGCTCCCTGAATCTTCCGGCGGGCAGTCTCACCAATGGCGCCGGCGTCCGTTTCTCCTCGGGCAAAAGGTTGCTGGGGCAGAATCTGCGGGCCGCCGCGATCATCTGGCAGTGGCAGGCGGTGCGGCACAGCGTGGTCGTATGGCCCGCGCAGTTCGCGACGGGAAGAATCCGCATGGTGCCCTTGCCGAGATGATCGCCCTCCGGCAGGTCGAACCTCGTGTCGTCTTCGCGGTGGTCGGTCTTGGGGGAGCCCTGGCGCTCCGATTGGGGCTGATGACGCTGCAAGGCGGGACGGCCGGGCCGGCGCTTGCCTTCTCGGTTGCCTTGCTGTTGATCGCCCTGCTCGCGGGCAAGGTGCGAGTTGAGCTCAGCCTTCGGGCCATCGTTATCGGTTTGCTGGGCGCTCTCATTCTCGTGGCCATGCCTGCCTGGCTCCGTTTGAGCGGGGCCGAGCCGATGCTGATCTGGCCCGCCGGTGCGCTGGCCTGGTGGGCGCCGGCGGTGGTCCTCGTGGCTATCGCAGAGGAAATTCTGCTGCGCGGCGTTCTGTTCTCGCTGATCCTGGATCGACAGGGAACAGTCGCCGCGGTAGCCGCGACGAGCGTCCTTTTTTCCCTGATACACGTGCCGCTCTACGGCTGGCAGGCGCTACCTCTGGACCTGGCTGTCGGCGTCTGTCTTGCGGGCCTGCGGCTCGCCGGACGCGGGGTGGCGGCCCCGGCGATCGCTCACGCGGCGGCCGATCTCGCCGGTTGGTGGCTGCTGTGAACAGGAGAGCAGGGGCCGCGGTGCTGGGACTTGGCGCGATGCTCCTGGTCTTTGCCTGGATGATCTCGCCGATTCCCTCGCCGGCGCTCTACGACGGTTTGATCCTTCCTGGCCAGAACTACCGCTACCTTCCGCCTCAGAACGGGGGTAAACCGCCAAGCTCGGCGACCAAGACTGTCAGCATAGCGCACGGCAAGACACCGCAGCTGTTTCTGGAGACCAAAGAGACGCCTCCCCAGGCCATCCTGATCGTCAACGCCAACAGTTTGGGTCTGCCCGCAGGAGCCAAGCACCTGACTGTGTCCATCAAACCGGTCTTACCTCCCGTCCATATGAAGCACGGCTTTTTCGACGGCAATGTCTACCAGTTTCGGGCTTCCGCGAACGGACAGACGCTCCCGCTGTCAAAGCCGGGCAGCGCCGAGATACAGCTGCGTAGGCCCGGGGCGACCGGCTCGCCCTACATCGCTCAATACAGACATGGAAGGTGGGTCAAGCGGCCGTCGGCGGTCTTCTTCAACGCGAACTACCTGGCGGCGAACGTTAGTAGCCTCGGATACTTCACCCTGGCACTGACCCATGGTCCGACGAGCGGCGGGATTTCGCCCCTGATCATCGTCGGCATCGCGGCAATCGTCGTGGTCATCGCCGGACTCGCGGCGCTGCGCTTCCTGCGCACGCGGTAACACGTGTTCGCCCCTCTCACCCATTCAGGAGTCAACTTCGTGCTCAACCTGTGGCTCAACAACCCTGTCCTCTTGCATGCTTTCGGCAAGCGCTACGAACTGCCTATTCCCCTTGCTCTGTTTGTGTTTGGCGGCGCCGCGGTGGTACTCGCCTCCTTCCTGCTGGTCCTTCCCCGGACGGTGGTAGCGGAAGAGGTCGACATTTATCCGGACAAGCCAGGCCCGTACCACTTTCGATTGCCGGTGGCTATTCTGTCGTGGCTCATCACGG
Organism: Chloroflexota bacterium; assembly: GCA_050695395.1. Taxonomy (GTDB): domain Bacteria; phylum Chloroflexota; class UBA5177; order UBA5177; family UBA5177; genus JBOGSL01. The sequence goes on from JBOGSL010000325.1 coordinate 6,248, forward strand.
TTCTCCTCATCGTCTCGGGACTGATCGGCTCCCAGCTTGTCGCCGAGAACATTCTGCCCACATCTTTCTGGCTTGTGGCTTGGATCGCCGTGCCCGTTTCGTGCGGCATCTTCGGCAACTGGACAAAGGGAATAAATCCTTACAGCCTGCTGGCACTTGCAGTGGATCGCCCCACTTTGAGAAAGGCAGTTCTCGGTGGCCCGGTCTTTCCCTATCCCTCGTGGCTGGGCTTCTGGCCGGCGGTGCTGATCTTTTTCATCGTGGCCTGCAGTGAACTGATTTACAACGCGACCTCGACAATTCCCGCGGTTACCTCTGTCGGGCTGCTGATCTACGGCCTGGTAACGGCAGTTGGAGCACTCCTCTTCGGAAGCGAGATCTGGCTCGAGCGTGGCGAGATGTTCTCGGTGCTTTTCGGCACGTGGGGAAAACTCGGGTTCTTTCGTTTCGGAGCGCCCGGGGCGCGCGGCTTTCTCGGTGGCTTGAAGGCGCGTTTCGAGCCGACGGTCAGCCGGATCACCTTCGTTCTGTTGCTGCTGTCGTCGGTTTCATTCGATGGCATCCTCTCGACGCCGGCGTGGAAGCATGCCCGAGATCAGCTCCCCGTGGCCTTCGCCGCCGGCACACTTCCCTACTTGCTGCTGGCCACTCTTGCCTTCATCGTCCTCGTCCTAATCGCCTGGGCGCTGTTCGGCCTGTTCTCCCTGGCGGTGCGCGAGAGCGGGTCGCTGGAAGGTTCGGTGACCAAGGTTCTGTCCGGCCTGCTCATTTCCCTGCTTCCAATTGCGTTTGGCTACCTTGTGGCCCACAACGGCGAGTACTTGCTCATCAACGGGCAGCTTTTGTTGCCGCTGCTCGGAAATCCTCCCGGAGTGAGCTGGTGGCCTACCCTGGCCTATCCCTTCAACGACAGCTACGAGATCAACAAGAATCTGCTTCCGTCGGCCGGTTTCTGGTATTTCGACGTGGCTCTGATCATCGCGGTTCACGTGGCGGCGGTGGTACTGGCCCACGACTTCTTGTTGCGAGCCACGCGCACCGTCCGGAGAGCGAGGCAGGCAGAGTGGCCCTGGGTCGTCGCTATGGTGCTGTACACCATGTCCAGCCTCTGGCTCCTGGCGCAGCCGCTCGTGAAGGGAGGATGACCAAAACCTCCCAGTATCCTGAAGTACCATCCCCGTGATCGCGAGGTCGAGTGGCTCATCTACGTCCGGTTCGGCCGGAGACGCCGAAGGATGCCGTTGCCAGCAGCGGGTCCTGGCTTCACTGGCTGATCCCCCGTCGCCCCGGGCTGGGAGGGTCGCTACCCGCTCTCCAGTCGCGGGATTTCCGGCTGTTTTGGTTTGGCCAGGCACTATCGCTGATAGGAACCTGGGTCCAGAGCGTGGCTCAGCAGTGGCTCGTGCTGAAGCTCACCGGATCGGCCTTCGATCTGGGCCTCGTCACGACGGCACAATTCACCCCGATGCTCATCCTGTCGCTGGTAGGCGGCGCCGTGGCGGATCGGATGCCGAAGCGCAACCTGCTGCTGGCGACGCAGGTTGCATCCGCTCTGCTCGCCGTCTTGCTGGGGACGTTAGTCCGAACCGGCCAGGTGCGCTACTGGGAGGTAGTGGTGATCGCCATGATGCTGGGTACGGTCAACGCCTTCTACACGCCGGCCAGACAAGCGTTTCTGCCGGAGTTGGTGCCACGAGACGCGCTGCTCAATGCCGTGGCTCTGAACTCGGCCATCTTCAACGCGGCCCGGGTGGTGGGACCAGCCATCGGCGGGATTCTGATAGCCACCATTGGCCTGTCGCTCAACTTCTACATAAACGCGGTGAGTTTCGTGGCGGTTCTCGGGAGCCTGCTTCTGATTCATCCACGGCCCCGCGCCGCAGCGAGCGGAGAGAACTTGAGGAAGAACGTGGCGGAGGGGTTGCGCTACATCCTGGACACGCCCGTGGTGTACACGATCCTCGCGCTTATCGGCGTGGCCAGTCTGTTCGGGCTCAACTTCACCACGCTGATGCCGCTGTTCGCGAACTACGTCTTGCATGTCGGCTCGAGCGGCTACGGCTTCCTCATGGCGGCGATGGGCGTGGGGTCTCTGACCAGTGCCATCTTGCTAGCTTTCTTCAACCGGCGTGATCTCACCCGCCGTTTCATCTATACG
>JBOGSL010000326.1:0-2388 GCA_050695395.1 Chloroflexota bacterium
GGTGGAGGCGCTCGGGGAAGAGGCGCTGAGCGCTTTCTACGAGGCGACCATTGAGGCGGTCGACGAGGCGATCATGAACAGCCTGTTCGCCAACGAGACCATGGTCGGGCGCGACGGCTGCACGGTCCCGGGCCTGCCGATCCCGCACGTCAGGGAAATCCTGCGGCGACACCGCCGTCTTCTGGACGGCAACGGGTGACTACCGGCAGGCCTGCCGGAGCCACTCACGCTGCAGGGCGGGGAAGGTCTCGATGTCGAGGAGATTCCGGTAGTACGAGGTCAGCGCGACCACTGCGACGGGCGCAGCGTCGGACACACCGACGGCGGACTGGTAGTACATCGTGGCGCCGTTGTGCCACCAGGCCTGTCCGGTGGGCACCGGGATCCGCCACCACGCTAGTGCCTGGACGAACTCTCCCAGCTCTCTCGTGGGGAGTTGATGGCCCCGCGGCCATTCGAAGTGCTGCTCGCGCGTGCGCCGCAGGGCCTTGCTCAGCGTTGAGCCGTCATCCTTGAAGCGGGCTGCCAGGTTCGCTTCCGCGAACGTGAGCATGTCCTGCATCGTGGAGCGAAGGCCCCCCTGAGGCATCAGCACGTCATGGTACCAATTGGCCGTGGGCAGCCCATCGCTGTCGATGGCCCGAACCATCCGGGTGATCTGGTCATCGGAGAGGGTATAGCCGGTGTCCGCGAGACCCAGGGGCGCACAAATGGTGCTCTTGAGCAGGGCCTCGTACGAGGAGCCCGTGGCGAGCTCCATGATGTGGCCCAGGAGCCCCATGCCGATGATCGAGTATTCCCATCCCTGTCCGCTGGGATAGGCGAGTTGCGCGATCCGCAGCTCCTCATACAGGTCTTCCTTGCGGTATCTGAGGTAGCAGGTGCGAACGTCCTCGTAAATCATCTTCGCGAAGACTTTGCCGACTCTGTCGAGACCGGAGGTATGGGTGGCGAGCTGACGGACGGTGATCCGCGCGATCTCGGGCGGCAGGTCGAGACTCGGAGGGAGGTACTTGCGGATGGTGTCATCGAGCGAGACGACGCCTCGGGCCTCGAGCACGGCGAGCACGGAAGTACTGAACACCTTGGAGAACGACCCGATCTCGTACATCGACGCGACGTCAGGCAGGGGAACCTTTTCGGTGTCCGGCGAGCGAAAGCTCCGGACCTGACGCTCACCCTCGATGGAAATCCCGACCACCAACGTCGCATTGCTCTGCGCAGCGAGGTACTTGCGGGTGTCGTCCTCGATGCGGGACAGAAGACGTGCAATGGGCTGTGACATGGTAGTCCGAGTTTAACGCTCAGGTCGAAAACCGGGAATGTGATTAGATTTATACCTGCGATTAAGCGAAGTTATTCGCCCGCGGAATGGGTGGCGCGGTCTGCCGTAGCCGGTCGCGGCGCCATAATGGCGGCTTATGCGCCCCATTAGGACTATTGGTCATCGCGAGCTTGTGGTTGGGTAGAATTGAACGTGCGGCGATCCGAGTTGCCGTCAACCGTGATCCGAGATCCTGAGAAGATGATGGAGCAACCTGATTTGCCGCCGACCCCGAGACCGGGCCGTGAGAGCGTGCCGGAGCAGGGAGGCGTGCTGCGGATCGACGCAGTGTTGGCGCGAGCCGCTCTCTCGGAGCCGAAGCGCGAGGCGCTCGTCTATTGCGGCAAGTCCTGGACCTACGCGGAAGTTTACGATCGGGCGTGCCGGCTTGCCGGAGCGCTCGCGCGCCTGGGAGTCGCAAAAGGCGAGCGGGTGGCGTTTTGGGCGGAAAATCGGCCCGAATTCGCCGAGGTTCTCTTCGGCGTGCCGATCCTGGGGGCGGTCGCATCGCCCTTGAACCACTGGTGGACGTGGAGCGAAGGGACTGTTGCCCTCGAGCAGATACGCCCCAAGGTACTCATCGTGGGCGGCAAGGCTGCGGCGTCGGTGGCCGAGCACCGCGACAGGCTGGGCGCCATCGGCATCGAGCATGTGGTTTGCCTCGAGAGAGCGCCGGATGGCGCCTTTGCGCTCTACGAGGAGCTGCTGCAGTCCGCGGACGGGCTGCGCAGGCCGGTGCCGGCCACCGCCCGGGATCCGGCGCTGATCCTGTTCACCTCCGGCTCGACGGGGCGCCCGAAGGGCGCCGTGCACACTCACGGCAGCCTGGTAGCCGGCGCGGCGCTCATGGCGCTCGAGCTCGGCCTGCACGATGGCGAGCGGACGCTGCACTTTCTGCCGCTTTTCACTTCGTGCCTGGAGCATCTGATTCCCCTGACGCTGATGCGGGCGACCCACATCGTGTTGCCGCAGTTCGATGCGGCCGCCGTATGGGCGGCGATTGCGGCTCACGAGGTGACACATTTCGACGCCGTGCCCACCACGCTGCGCCGGCTGCTGGAGGG
>JBOGSL010000327.1:0-4572 GCA_050695395.1 Chloroflexota bacterium
ATCCCACGGCTCTTGCTGGTTAACTCCGTCTTATCTTATGTCAACAGCTCGTGGGCGCAGTACTCCGGTGACGGGCCGAGTTCCAGCGACGATCCGCACCAGGTAGAGATTCAATACCGATCCCACAATAGTTACTCCGAAGAATGATAGCAGGTAAGACTTCTTCGCTCTTTGAACCGGGAGGGAGGCGCGAGGGCAAGAGCCGGCCGACCAAGGCTGCGCCTTGACAAATCGACGACATAAGTCCACTATGGGGGATATTCGCCATGTGCGGTTAGGAGTACAGCTGATGACGGCCGATGCGAACCGACAGACGAGCGAGCCCGCCTACGACTTCCTGACAGGCGAGGGCAAGGTCATGGAGAAAGTTGCACGGGTACGTGCCATGCTGCGCGGCGTTCCCCTCTTCCGAGATCTTCCGGACAAGTATCTGGAGGAGTTGGGACGACTGGCCGAACCCGTTGAGAGGGGCGCTGGAGAAGATCTGGCCCGTCAGGGCGACCCTGGTGGCGAGCTGCTTATGTTGATCAACGGCACCGCTCGCGTGGAGCGCAATGGGCAAGCCATTGCCCATATGGGCGAAGGCGATTTCTTCGGCGAGTTCTCGCTCCTGGACGGCAAGCCGCGAACGGCAACGGTCGTCGCGGAAACGCCGGTGACCCTCCTTGTCCTCCAAAAACACTCGTTCGACCACATCCGAGAAAGCGCTCCGGACCTCGACCGGCAGCTTCTGGCGACAGTCCTCGAGAGGCTGCGCCAATTGCAAACCACGCTCCTAGACTGAACCCACGCCCACCATCGCGATTGGGAGGCGATTTGTAAGGCAGTGACCAGCCGGGGGTAGGTTCCCGATTTATCGGGACACGTTTGACGATGCGGCCGCAAGACCGCGTATCGACGGCGGGCGGCACAAAGCCTGTTCGTCGAAGCGGCTGGGTTGGCGGCTCTACGCCGTGCTATGCGTCTTGGCCTGTTTTCGACGACGGCGTTCCGGACGTATCCCGATACATCGGGAACCTACGGGTCGACGACGCCTGCGAAGTCCAGAGCGGTTGGCGGACGGGCGAAGCCGGGTGCCCGCTGCCGCCGCGCCCTTGCATCGTGTGAACAGGCGCCCCAGCGCCGAATGCGTCTTCGCCGGCGTGCCGCAGAACCGCCCGCGTTCTCAGGCTAAGTGTCCACCGCCTCGAGCGTCCCCACCTTCATAAACCGCGCGGTGGCTTCCGCCACGACCGATCCGCCGGCCGTGATGCGGCTTTCGATATCCATCACCCTGCTCGTGTCTCGCACCGGTTGCGCCTCCACCAGCAGCGGCTCGCCCTTACGCGCCGGTGCCCGAAATCGCACCTCCATGCGAGCGGTTAGCCCCTTGACCCCCCGAAAGTGGAGCACGTACGCCATCGCTTCATCCAGCAGGGTGGTCAGAATGCCGCCGTGGATCACGTCTTCCCACCCCTCGTGCCATGCCTCCGGCACGAACTCGGCACGCACCACGCCATCCTCATCCCGCATGTGAAGGTGCAAGCCGTGGGGGTTACCCGGGCCGCAGGCAAAGCACCAATTATTGGGGGAGGTGGCCAGGCGTTCGACCCTCTCGGCGGTTTCCGTCACGGCTCAGTGTAAGGGTCGACGCGGCGGGTGGTTCCGGTAGTCGAAACGCGCCGGTCAGCGTACGGGGAGAAGCGAAGGGGTGAGGGACCTCCGTGGAGGTCCCTCACCATGCAGGCAAAGGTTTACCCGGCGGTGGCCGGCTCCACGTTGAGATTCAGGTGGAATAGGTTCGCTGGGTCGTACTTTGCTTTGATGGCCTGCAGTCGCGTGAGTGACGCCTCTGAGTAGACGGTGCGTTTCCGCTCCTCGCCTTCATCTCCCAGGAAGCCCACGTACGCGCCACTAGCATACGGCGCCAGCGCCTTCCAGACGCCTTCCGCATAGGAGTGGTGCCGCTCGCTCTCCGCGGGGTCGGTCCAGATGCTGATAGATGCCACCATATACGGCTTGTCCCGATGCGAGAAGGCCACCGAGTCGGGCGCCGGGCGATTCATCTCCCCACCGAGGGCGCGAAGCTGCCACAGCGACAACGCGGGAAGCGCCGCGGTCTGCTCCACTACGGTCGCGATCAGCTCCGAGCTGAGCTCGTCGGCGAAGTGGGAGCGAATGTCGACTTGAGGCTCCGGCGGCAGGGCGTGGTCGGTAAAGGCAAACATGCCGTGGTACGGCATGGGCTGAACGGCCACGGCGATGGGTTCGGCCAGCCGCGTCAGCGGCGCGATGATCTCGTTGGCACGATCTGGGTCGGCGGCGCAGCAGACGGTGACGCCGACGATCATACTGCCGATACGCTCGGGCGGCAGGAACGGCATGGGTGGTGCGTGCATGATGTCGACCATGGCGGTCAGCTCGTCCGGTGCGCCATAGCAGTAGTCGGCGAATCCTCGAAGCACCGTGGCGGCATCGGCGTAATCGTAGATGATGATGCCGCCGGTGATCATGGCTTCCTGCTTCGGTCGGAACGTGAAGGAGACAACGACGCCAAAGTTGCCGCCGCCGCCGCGTATGGCCCAGAACAGATCGGGATTGTCCTGCTCGCCGGCGTGAACCAGGCGGCCATCGGCCAGGACGACATCCGCACCGACCAGATGGTCGACGGTCAGACCATGCTTTCGTACCATCCAGCCGATACCCCCACCGGTGGTGAGCCCGCCCACTCCGACCGAGCCGAAGTCGCCGGACGAGATGGCCAACCCGTGCGGGAACAGCGCCTGGGCTACTTCTCCCCAGGTGTTGCCGGGCTCGATCCGGACGGTGCCCGTGGCCTCGTCCAACTCGATCGCCTTCATCAGACTGAAATCAATGACCAGCCCGTCATCGCACGTACCATAGCCACTTGGGCTATGGGCGCCGCTTCTTACCGATATATCGAGACCCATGTCGCGGGCAAAGTTGACGGCCGTGATGACATCGCCGGCATTCACGGGGCGCACCACGGCCAGGGGACGGCAATCAAAATTCGCTTCCAGGACGCGGCGAGCCTGGTTGTAATCAGGGTGATCGGGCAGAATTACGGGGCCTTCGAGCCGCTCGGCGAGGAGCTGCAGGCCTGCTTGCAGAGCTGATGAATCGACCTTAGAGGCGAGGTTTTCGGTTGTCACGAGAATCTCCAATCACAAAATGGTCCTGGCAGTCTAGCAGCTGTCGCAAAGTGTCAAAGGGGCCGATGCCCCTACCCTGAAAGGCTACGTGGCCCTTCCTCCCCCAGTCGAGGGAGCAGGGTCCTAATCCGGCTCCCAATTTCCTGGCGGCAGAGACGGATGCCTGAGCCCAGTTCCGGCATCGACCCCGGTGACCGCGCCCTTCACAGCCGGGATAGAACCGCAAGCACATGCGCTCGATCCTTATAGTTCCGTTTGTGGGACTTGCGTGCGTGCTCCTGATCCAGGCTCCGGCGCCTGCTGTCGCCTCGCCAATGCCACGCCACGTCACATGCAATAGCGCCTCCCGGAAAGGCGCCGTGCGCGCCTATTACACGGCCATTAACCACCACCACGCGGCGAATGCTAGGTCGCATATCTCTCGGCCCAAAGTGCGCGTCAACCGGCGCACCGCACGCGGTCCCTGGACGTTCGTTGGCTCGACGCCGCGCTCCGAGCCTCAATCACGCGAGATGCGGGGTCCTGCTGCACGCAGGAGAACCGTGGCCCAGGTGCGAAACGGGCGCCAACGCTCCGCAATCTCACGCATTTCGGCTGCGCTTGCATCGTGTCCCAGTCGGTAGAGGCGGCCAGCCAGGGCGAGGGCTCTGGGTTCGTTCTCCGAGAGGACATCGGTCAAGCCGGTCGCGCGAAGAACGATCAAGCCACTGTAGAAAGGTCCAATGCCCTCCAACGATTGAAGGGCCAGCATCGCGTCCTCCGGCTCCATAGCACGCAGACGGTCCACGTCCAGATCACCCCGGAGCGCCGCCTCGGCGATGCCGCGCATGCGTCGTAGCTTCACCTCTGGGATGCCCGGGAACGATTCCACCCGCAGCATCTGCTCCGCCGTGGGCAGCGCCGGGACGGACTCTCCGGCGATCGTGAACAGCGTGCCATGGCGCTCGCCCAGCTTGTCGCGCACGACAGCCATCTGTCGCGCGGGTCTTCGCGCGCTCAGCACAGACCAGATCGCGGCCTCGTAGGGGGAGTAGAACAGCGGCGGCCGCAAGCCGGGCGCCGCCTCAAGCAGCCGGGCCATCACAGGATCACGCTCCCCGATCTTCACAAACGGTCGAGCGTCGACGTCGAGCGAAAGCACGCGCGCCACCTGTGCCCGCGCCGCGTCGAGATTGGCGCCGCCTTCCACCTCGCCGTGGACGGTCCCATCGCCGTCCTGGGTCACGGCCACGCCGGCCTGGCGGCTGTATCCGTCCCCGTCCACGCAGAACGCCATCCGCATTGTGCCGTCGAAGCCGGTCGCCTGCCGCTGCCCAAACCCGAACATGGCCGACTCCTCCAGCGAGAACGGTCCCTCGGGGATGATGGTGAACTTCATGGTACGATCCAATCTCTGGCTTACCATTCGGCCCCTATAGCC
>JBOGSL010000328.1:0-6917 GCA_050695395.1 Chloroflexota bacterium
CCGAACACCTGAATGACCTGGAAGATGTCGGATCGCGTCGTCACAACGCCGATTCCGTCCGCGAGCGAGCGGAAGTGCAGGAAGAATGGCGTGTACAGAACGACACTCGCAACCGCGAGGGCGACGATGGACAGGGCGGGAACCTTCCACCAATCGGGTCGATCACTTGCGAGATAGCCACCGGCAGCGATGCAGGCCCCGGCCAGAAGGAGGTACGTGGGGAAGTCCCAACTGTTGATGGTGAAAAGCATGCCGATGACGACGGCGGCGACAAGTAAGCGAGCAGCCCGAAGCCTTGGCTCTCTCTCGGCGTAGAGGAACGTCGCGCCAAGGGCAATGGCCAGCAATGTCACGGGCAAGGACATCACGTGAGGGTGCAAATCCCCCAGCATCAGGCTAAAGAAGGGGAACTCGTTGATGGTCGCTCCGCCGCCAACGACCCGGGTGCTGTCAAAGAACCAGCCGTTTCCAGATGCCGGAAACTGGTGCTGGGGCAGCTGAACTAACACCGCATGCCAGTTACCCAGTACGACGACGAAGAGGGGCATCACCGAGGCCCAGCCGAGGCGGCGGGTGAGAAAGTAGCCGAGGCTGTAGGCGCCACTCAAGGTCAAAGCGAAGATCGTCGAGAGTGCCAGGTTATAGCCGACGGCCGGCGCGACACCGCTGAAGCGAATGAGAATCGCGTTCATGAGATAGCCGAGGTAGTAGTAGTTGATGGTGTGGCCACTCATCCAAGGATCGAGTGGTGGGAAGGAGCCGGCATGAAGAGTCGCGCTGAGAAACGCCATGTCCATAAATTGCTCGGTGTGCGCAATGTCCGGATGAAACACGTACGCCCTCAGCGCGCTCCAGGCGATCAAGCCCGCTAGGAACAGACTCTCTTCCACGACAACGGCCGTCTTTACCTGGGCGAGGCTCCTCAGCACCTGCCGGCCCCGGAGCGCCCAACCCACAAAGCCGGCGACCGACACCAGTCCGGGCAGCACTACGCCCCCCGCTATCGGCAGGAAACTCCCGACGATCCAGGTGATGTAGGTGACCGTCACCAGGCCGAGAACGCGGGCGAAGGCGTAGCCGCGGTCCGGTAACCGGCGGAACACCCAGGTGCTGAGCGGGAGATACGCGATGCCTACTATCTCGAGGACGATCGCCCATCGGACGAAATCGATCAGCCCGTCACCTCGTAGATGGTCGTGTCACCGTGACGAAACGCCACTCGGAGGCCGTGACCTACCATGCGGTCAAATTTCGCCAGGCCTGATTTTGCATAGCACTGTTGAGCATTACACTGGCGTTCCGAAAAGCCCACGTAGATGTAGCGGACGCCGTACGTGCGGATGATCTGGCGGGCGACGTGAATACTGCTGGTCGAATAGAGAGTATTTACCGCGCCCGATCGCTGGGCAATCTCGTCTCCGTAGCGCTGCTCCGGCTCGTGTATGCCGTTGAGAATGTCGGGCAATCCCGTGAACATGCTCACACGCGAGCGCCAGTCGTAATCTGGATTATTCGCTTCTGCGATGACCGGCGTTCCGTGCACGTGGGCGTTGAGCCAGTTGATCGCGGCGTAGTCGCCCGGGTAAGCGACCTTCATGAACGCCATGCCGTTCAGGGTAAAGGGAACCGAGCTCTCCGGCAACCAGGTGCTCCGTAGCGTCTCGCGGGACACTGTCCCCGCCCACGTGTAGATGAGCGACGCCGCCACCAGAACCATGAGCGCGAGCGACCACCATGGCCGGCGTTCGGCCAGAACCGCCAACGCGGAGAGGTTTCTGGGACGAGGCGAAGCCGCGTTCACGCTGCCGCCCGGCGGCGATGCCGGCTGCTCTGCCGTGACCATGCGCGAGAATTCCGCAAGGTTTGCGGCCGGCATAGATACCGGAACCGCCGTCGCGTGGATTCTTGCTACGGACACCTCGGATCGTTTGCCTCGAAAGCGAGCCCGGACCTGATCCGCCATGACGTAGTACAGCGCACACGCGGCGACCGTGGCATAGAGCACCCAGGCCTGGTTATAGAACTTGAAGAACGTGTTCATACGGAACTGTGAGCCGCCCGCCAGGAAGTCCTTGACGAAGAACACCTGAGTGCCGAACGAAAGCGCGATAGGAACTACGAGCAGCGACAGCACGATGAGCCGGCGAGCTGGGAGTTTGGGCCCAAGCCGATAGAGCAGCAGGCCGGTGGCGGCAAGCATGCCGGCGAGGAACGCAAGCAAGAAGTACTGGAAGACCACCAGGAGCAGAACGACTACGATCGAGCCACCGACAAGCTCGGCGAAGAGGCTGCCCTCGCCGAGTGGGGCGGGTGTCGTCTCATGTCGCGCGGTCAATCGTTCGGGTAGCCTCGACAACGCGAGGTCCCGTCCTTTGCGAAGCTCTTCGGCCGCGCCCGCTCGCAGCGCCAGCACGACCAGGAACGTCAGGATGATGAACAGGAACAATCCAAAGTGCTCCAGGTAGATGTGAAGCGGTGTGACGAGAGCATCGTGCACCAGGGAGGGGCACGAGTTTCCCGCCGGGCACAAGCCGCTGCTCTGAAGCTGTTTGGCCGTGACGTCGCGAACCAGCCCGATGCCGCTGGTGAAAACGGTCTTGTAGCTGAGCTCGAAGGGCAGGTAGAGCACCAGAGCGCCTAGACCTAGGCCGGCCATCCACAACACGGAACGACCCAGATCTTTGATGCGAAGCCTGCGTTGGCGAAGGAAGCCGGCCAGCAGGACGCCGATTCCGGCGACCAGGAGATAGGTGGGGAAATCCCAAGGGTTCGTGGCGATGATTGCGCCGAGCAGCAGTGCGCCTAAAACGACGGTGAGCACGATGGTCGGCCAGTGCCGCGGCAGCCTCAGGGCGAGGCTGATCCCCAGCGCCAGCGCCGCGCCGGTCATCGGGTAAGCCATCAGATGCGGGTGTAGATCCGCGAACAGATAGGTGAAATAGGGGAATTCGGTGATGCTGCCGGCGGGGAAGATACGTGTCGGCTCCCAGTAGTCGAATGGCGGAAGCCGCTGGGCCCCCACCACGACCTGGCCAAGACCCGACAAAGCATCCGCGATTCCCCCGACCAGCGGAACCGACGAGTGGATGCTTCCTACCTGTATCAACCCGCGAAGAAGTTGCCAGGCTCCGTTGAGATTGCCGATGATCCCCACGAAGGCGGCAGCGAGGATGCCGGGGAAGATCCTCCGCGTCAGAGCACTGCCGACCGAGTAGATGTTGGCCACGAGCATGGCGAAAAACGTGGCTATGGCGAGATTGAAGGCGGTGGCCGGGGCGATCTCGGTGAGCTTGGCCAGCGTCCCGACCAGTAGAAATCCATAGTAATAGTAGTTGATAAATCCGTGGGAAAAGAACGGATCGAGCGGCGGAAAGACCCGGCTGCGAACTATGGCGTTGAGGTAGGCCAGTTCCATCTGCTTCTCACCCATTCGACCGCCTCCCACGTTGCCGGGCGACACGGGAGAAAACTGGTTGCCGAGATCCGGGTACCACATGCGCAGCGCAATGAAGATGGCGAAGCCCACCAGAAACACCGCCTCGCCCACCAACACTCGACGCCAGTTCTTTCGTAGAAATAGCGCGATGTCCCGGCGAAGACGCCATCCGAGCGCCGCCGAGCCCACCGCGTAGGCCAGCAGGGCCAGCCAGATCAGGCCGCGTTGGTAGTCGGCGAGGTGGACGCTCACCGCCATCCAGACAAGCCAGCCAAGAACCAGCAGCCCAATCGTCTTGCCGATCACGACGCCTCGATCCGGCAACCCCCGGAACAGCAGGTAGCTCAACGGCAGGGCCAGCAAACCGAGCAATTCGAGCAGCAGGAGCCAGATCACGATGGGGTGATGCATGGCGGACCCGTGCGGCGGAAACATGCTGTCGTAGGTCGGCGCCTGTTGATCCTGTGCCCACTGCTGCGCCGTGAGCATCAATCGCGTGTCGGGGACGGTGGAGACGGCTGGGGTAAGCCCCGGCGAAAGTAAGGATGCGAACGTCGCCGCGCTTACCGGACCGGTTCTCTTCCAGATGCGAACGTTCGGGTGATCGTAGACGTGAAAGCTCTCGTCGGCGGCGTAATCGTGCACCACCCAGGGGCCGATCTGGGGATGTGACTGAAACTGCTTGATCAGTTTGTAATGCAGTTTTCCGGCGAACAGCAGCCGGTAGTACCGCGTGGTCGTCGGGTATTGATCGGGGAGATTGGGAATCGAGTTGGTCATTCGCTGGCTGGACGAGATCACGTACCTGGACGACGCGAGAATCTGAGAGATCCGCTGCACCTTCGCCGGAGTGTCGGCATCGTAGAGGTTGAGCTGCCGTGTCGTCTCGTTCGCCATGTACGCGGCGGCCGGATGCCCCGGCATGTCCAGGGGCAGCGGGTCATCCCAGGCTCCCTCGACCGCGATGCCGGCGTTCGGCGAGAGGTGCGCATCGATCCAGGCAGAGGCAGCGACTCGGGTGTTCGGCTGCTCGTAGATGTGCAGGAAAGCGATCGAGTAGAGGAGGGAGCCGCCGACCACGACCGCGATTGCCGTCGGCGCGACGAACCGCCAATGGGACCGAAGCGTCCTGGCCAGCCAGACCAGAAACGCGGCGCCCAGCAGCACCATCACCGGCGTGATGGGCAGCATGTAGCGGTTGAACTTCGCGAAGAAGCTACCGACGAATACAAAGTACGGAATGACCCAGAGCAACAAGACGGCGCGGCCCGAATCGAGCCGGGTGCGGATGCGCGCGAGGGCGAAGAGGGTGCCCACGATGGCCGTCAAGCCAAGCGGCAGGCCCAGGTCCCAGAACATCATGTTCTTGAGCTGGTACAGATACGAAATGGTCCCGGCGTACTGGATAGTGTACGGCACCGAGAACGGCGGATTGTTGCTGACGATGATGGTCGACTGTTGCTGAAGATCGCTCACCAGCTGGGCCCGATCGAGCAGGGCATACGGCTCGAGCACGATAAAGGTGACCGCCGAAATGAGCAGCGTGGCCACAAGCCAGAGAAGATTTCGATTGAGTAAGGCCGCCGAGGTGGAATACTTGGCGACGAGCCAATCGCGCCAGCCGTGAATGTCCGGATTGGACGTCGCGTCGACGACTTGAAGGACCGCCGCGCCGCCAAGCGGAATGAGCAGAAGCAGCGCCGTCGTTTTCGTGGCAAGCGCCGCCCCGAACGCGATGCCACCCCAGATGTACGGAGCCCTTCGGTCGCTCTGGGCGATATGGACGGCGGCCAGGAGGGTGAGCAAGGCGAGCGGCAAGAGCACCGTATCAACCGCATAGAAGTGCGAGAGCTGGATGTCGGCAACGGTGAAAGCGCCGAGTGCCGTCGCCAGGACAGCGGTCCAGTAGCCGAAGACACGCTTGCCGATGAAGAACAGAATCAGCAGCGAGCCGAGATCGAGCGTGCCCGAGAGCCAGCGACCGAGCATGGGCAAACCGTTGTAGCTATCGACGCCGGCCCACTGGGAAAAGAGGGTAACGTGCTGTCCGAGCATCGAAATCGCGCCGGCCAGGGCGGCAAGCAGGTAGTAGGGCAGCGACCCGTAGTTGAAGCTGTGGGGGTTGAGCGGCGAGCCGCCGGTGGGATCCTGGACCGACAGGAACTGGCTGATCGAGGTGGGCCAGGAAAGCGGCGGATTGCCACTCGCGCCGGACAGAATCTCATAGATCGAGCGCTCATCGGGCTGTAGGTTGTGACCGCTGTCCCAGTTAAGGTTGTAGTAGCGAAAGACCGCGCCGGCAATGAGGATGGCGATGGGCAGGATGTACGGGTGTCGGCGAAGCCAATCGCGGAGGGTTACACCCCAGCGCGGCGGGTAGGTCAAGCGGGCATCCTTGCTGGTGGCCGATATGAAAAACGCGCTGCGCATACAGCACGTCTTCCGCCTCTGTCCGGCGCGCTATTGTACCGCCGCGCCCGGCCGAAAGTTCAATGGCGGCAAATCGTAGCCTCTGAAAATGTAGCGCGGTCGGTCGCGCTACATAGGGAACGATGTCGTGTTGCGCCGCCCCGACCGCTAGTCGGCGCATTGCATGTTTCGGCGTGTCGACGGACAAGGGCGGCGGCAGGTCGACGGAGTCAGGGAGAACGAGCTCTGCGGGTGCGACAGGGGCGAGCGCTCTCAGCTGCCGACCGCGTGAAATCCCTCATCCACGTAAATGATGTCTCCCGTCACGGCTCGGCTAAGATTGCTGGCGAGATAGACGGCGGTGTCCCCCACCTCTTCCGACGTCGTCTGCCGCTTCAGCGGAGCTTGATCGGCGTAAGCCTTGGCGAAACCGGAGAAACCGCGCACGCCTCGAGCGGCCAGGGTCGAGATGGGACCGGCCGAGATCGCGTTGACGCGCACGTTGGACGGCCCGAGATCGGCCGCCAGGTAACGGACGGTCGCTTCGAGAGCAGCCTTGGCCACGCCCATCACGTTGTAGTTCGGGAACACGCGCTGGCTGCCGATGTACGTCATGGTGATAACACTGCCGCCCTGCTTCATGAGCGGCACGGCGTGGCGCGTTACGGGGATAAGCGAGTAGGCGCTGATATCCAGCGCGGTCTGGAAGCCGGCGCGGCTGGTGTCCAGGAAGTTGCCCTTGAGCTCATCGGACGGCGCGAAGGCCAGGCTGTGGACGACGGTATCGAGACCGCCCCACTCATCCTTCAGTCGCTGATAGGCCGCCTGAATCTGCTCGTCGTCGGTGACGTCCACTTCCATGGTGAGCGTCCCCGGGATATGATCGGCGCACTCCCGCACCATCTTTTCTAGGCGCTGGCTCTCGTACATTAGCGCAATCTGTGAGCCTTCGCGGCTCAAGGCTCGCGCGATCCCCCAGGCGATACTTCGCCGATTGGCGACGCCGAAGACGACCGCCTTCTGCCCATCAAGAAGTCCCATTTCCCTCCTCTTGCACCGCCCCAGCATAATG
>JBOGSL010000329.1:0-3814 GCA_050695395.1 Chloroflexota bacterium
TCCGGGTTGTAGTACACGTCGACGAGCTTGCCCGTGGCCGGGTCTTTGAAGCGCTCTTTGGTCTTTTCCCAGTGCCCCTCGGTCATCTTTAGTCGCTGGCGGTAGGCGTGGCGCTCGCCCAGCACGGCGGCCGTGACGATGATGCCCTCGATGATCAGATAGGCGACGATAACGGGATTGACGCCGGCCACCGCCAGGATGATGGCCGCGACGATCGAGGCCGCACTTGCCTACTACCGCTTCAATAAGGAGTACATCGACGCGCGCTCACTGCTCGACAGCGTTTAGGGGCTGGGCAATCCCCACGTCGAAGGGCGTTTCGCTCCGGCTTGCTCAGTTCCCAAGGGCAACTGGCGACCGCGTGTTCGCAAAAAGCTAGACGGCGACTCCCACCGACCGCGCATCATACGACGGCTCGGGGATTACTTCGCCTTCGCCCTGCAGAAAGGCAAGGTGGCCACGGATTGCCTCCGAGGCATTGGCAACTGCCTCCGCTTCCGTCGTGCCCTCGGTGACCACAGCCGGGAGATCGGGGACGTCAACGAGATACATGCCGGAATCGGCGTCGCGGTGGATCAAGATCGCGTAACTGCGCATAGTGTGCTCCCGTTTCAGTATTGCGCCTCGAAGTCGGTCCATGCCACGTCGCCGAGCGCCACGGCCTTCTTGAGCGAGGCCTCTGAAATCTCTTTGTGACCGAGCACGACGGTTATTTTACGGCCATTGGGCGCGCGGTAGTGAAAGTGGCTTCCGTCGACGCCCACGAACACGAACCCCAGCTTTTCCAACGCTCGCCTGGCCCGCTTCGTGGACCGTATTCCTGGCATTCTGTACTGTCCTCCGTGTTCACTCTACCGGCCGCTGGGCCCCCGAATGACCGAGAGGACGAAAGCACGGTGGTCTTCGCGTACGACCGCGGTCGGACATATGAGGTGGAGTTCGTGGCTGCCAATGGGCCGGCCTCTTGACCTCGAGACCTCGCGAGCCGATCAAATTGAGCCGTTCACCGGGCCTCAGGCCCTGCGCGCCAAGCGATTAGCCGAAGCGTGAGGCGCTCTGGCCAACGCTTACGTGGCCAAGAAGAATAGGGACGTTCTTGTGTCACCCAGTCCGGGCTATGCTTCATCTCCCATCCAGACCATCCGGTCCGTCCAGCCTGCTACGTCTGGTCCGTGCTCATTGCGTGCGCGCTGATCGCGGCGTCCGCGTCCTCCGCACGGACGACTGGGTCCATCCGAAGGGCCGGGCGAAGCCGCCCGGTGCCGAGTCCCCCGATCTGGCCGCTCTCGATGAAGACAGTCGGAGGGGCCGCGTCCGGCGGACTCTCCGGATGGACGCGGTCCCTCGCGACTAGTTCTAGGCGTGCCGTGACCTGTTAGTGAGGGGTGACGCGGGGATGAACGGGTTCCTGCGGTCGCAGGGGTCACACCCCCGGAGTGCACTCCGTCCCGGGCGTTAGAGTCGCTGCAGGACCGCAAGGATTTGGTTCAAGAGGCCAACGACCTGGCTCAACCGGCTGCCGAACGGCGAGCCGCTCAGCAAACCAGCCACAACAGGTATGTAAACTGAGCGGAGGCACCAGGAGGCTCTTGGTATGGACGAGCGCGAACTGATCGAGCGCTACATCGATCTCAACGCCCACCGCTATCCCGACGGTCGGGCCGATGCTCGCTTGCGGGCGTACGGCGTGCCTGTGTGGGCCCTTATTGGGCAGTTGCAGGCCCTCGATGGCGACCTGGACCAATTGGCCCAAGACTACGAGCTACCGCGGGAGGCGGTCGACGCAGCGCTTGCCTACTATAGCTGCAACAAGGAGTACATAGACGCCCGCTTGCTGCTCAACAGCGCATAGCGGGTGGCCGAACTCTACCTCGACAATGATGTGTCCCTCCGGCTCGTCCCCTTGCTGCGTGCTGCCGGGCATGAGGTAACGACAACGCGGGGCCTCGGGGTCACCGCTGCGACGGATGACGCACAGCTGCTGATCGCCGCTCGAAACGGCTGGACCCTGGTCACCTCCAACCGGCGCGATTTCCGGCTGTTACATGATGCCTGGCGTACTTGGCCGCCAGCCTTCGGCCTGGCCCTCCCCCCCGCACCCCGGCATTCTGGTGTTGGATCCTGCGCCACCGGTTGACCAATCTCGAGCGCTCGGAGCGTTGCTGGCCGACTCCTCGCGCCCTGTGTGGGAGGGGGAGCTACTGTGGTGGCACCGGGCCGAGGGTTGGCGGCGATTGGTCGGGACCGAATGGAAGCCGCACACCACGTAGCCCACCCCCGGACCGACCAGAGGTTTGCTCCCCCGTACGAAAGTTCAGAAGGAGCGGATGGAACGCAGAGAAGTTCTGACCCCCAGAGTGACCCCCGACGGGGTGCAGATTATGCACACCATGCGCGAACCGCATAGAAATACCCCGCCAAATCTGGTGATCTGGCGGGGTATTCGAGCCATTCGCAGGATGCGTAGCTGCGCTACGCAATGAGCTATAGGGACACGTGGGTCTGTTTTGGCTTGGAGGCGACGATTATGGACCCTGCCCTCCAGCCGCCTCGAATGTGACCACCACAAGTATCGCAGCAGCCCTTCCTGGCATTCAACCATGTGTTCGGCACCTATGTCCGGGACGAGGGCGTCGCGGGGGTAGTCCTCGCTAGGCCGGGGTGACCTCCTCCAGGACCTCCAAGTCAGCAAACTCAGGAGGGCCTGCCAGTATCTCTGCCATCATGGCATTCAATTTCTGTAGCCCTTCCGCCCGGCGCGGGTCCTTCTCACGCGCGCGGGCTTTTTCCTCGCTCTCGAAGACGCTCAGCACATCAATCGCTGCCGGGTCTCGCTGGTCACGCATTATCAGCGTTCGAACCAATCCAGACTCCGACTGCTCCGTCGACCGCAGCTGCTCGATGATGGCTTGTACCTGCGCGTCTTCTGTGCCCGGTCTCACGCGTACCTTCAGCTGCTGTGCCCACATAAGCACTCCTCCTTCACCTAGTTGCCCTCTGGGTAGCGAGCTCGATTGCTGCGACACCTTAAAAGCACGCCCTTTTGGCGTCGCAGCCCCATCATTGCACGCGTTCGAGATCGGAGAGCCGGTGCCAATGTCGAGTACGATTTCAGTCACATAATGGCGTGATGTGCGCGAAGATGGGAGAGCAGGCGGCGGCACGCGAAAAGCTGGAGGAGGCGCTGGCAATCTTCCGTCGATTGAGGGCGAAACCCTACGTGCAACGATCGGAGCTGATGCTGGCGACATTGGAGAAGCCATGAAGACCCGGGTGCTCTAATGGAATTTCCAGACGTCGTCCGCAAGCGCCGGATGGTGCGGAACTTCACCGATCAGCCGGTTCCCGACGAAACGATCGAGCGCATTATCGCGCTGGCTCAGCGCGGCCCGACCGCCGGGTTCAGCCAGGGAGTCTCGTTCGTGGTCGTCACCGATCCGGACATGCGCCGGAAGATCGGAGAGATAGCGGGCGAAGACGAGAGCTATGTCGCCGGCGGCTTCGATCCTTTCGTTTCTCGAGCACCGGTGCAGGTCGTCATCTGTACGAGCGAGAAGGTGTATCGCGACCGCTACGCCGAGCCGGATAAGCTCGGTCCCAACGGCGAGCAGATCGAGTGGCCGGTTCCCTACTGGCACACAGACGCCGGCGCTGCACTTATGTTGCTCCTGCTGGCCGGCGTCAATGAGGGGTTGGCCACCGCCTTCGTGGGAGCGCACGAGCCCGAGCAGCTCAACGAGCTGCTCGGCATCCCCAATGACTTTTGCCCCATCGGCATCGCGATGCTCGGTCACGCCGCGCCGGACCGCAAGTC
>JBOGSL010000330.1:0-4925 GCA_050695395.1 Chloroflexota bacterium
CCACAGATCTATTGGATCTACTTCCGGCCACCAAAGACGGGCAGGTACTCGGTGACTGCGACGGTCTACTTTGCGGGACGGCATCAACACAAGACCGCCGTGTTTAGGGTGGTTCGAGGAAACTGGGGCACATCGCGACACACATAGGCAGGACGCAGCGCTACCTGCGATCTAGTGGGCTCGGGGCAAACACACCGGCGAGCCCGCCCAGGGTCACCGTGAAGACCGTGAGCGCCACTTGCAGCTCCTCCCCGGGGTCCCCTAGTGGATACCCGCTTCGACTGCCTCGAGCGACAGTGCTGCCGAAAATGCCAGGAGACACACGCCCCCATCGTCCCTCTCCCCTCCGCCATACGACGAAGGATCTCGAGATCGCGCTCAGTCACTCGGGAGAGAGGCTGCCGGAGCCGGCGGTGGGGAACCAGTACGCGTTCTCGGATGCTGAAGTACGGCTCACCCTGCGCTATCGACTCTAGCGCGTCGGCTAGCTGCCCCGGTTCGGCAGCAAGCGAGACCCAGCCGGCGAGGCCGGCACGTATCAGATAGTCCAGCTGGAGGGCAGGGTGGCCGAAACACTCGACCCCGAGAACGCCTGGCGCCACCGGATCGCTCGCGAGCGCCTGGCAGATCGCGGCGCCCGCCTCAGCGGCGGTCATGCCAACGTCAAGCAGGACCACGTCGCATCTATTTTCTAGCGAAACGGCCCCCGGGGCCGGACGCGGGCGCCTCGCTCACAACCTGGACCCCCGCCGCCTCGGCCATCGTCCGCAAACCCACCCTGGTAACCACGTAATCCGACAGTATGCCTACTCCGACCATTACGCAACCGCGCTTTCTACTTGCCCCTCGCCGGCCTCTATCCGGGCGCGGCCGCCACCTTATATAGCAACGCACAACAACTATAGCAACGCAATGCCCGAGCGGAGCGAGGGCACCTGCTCGCTCGCAGGCGTGCACATGTAGAAACTCGGCGCCGCCCGCCCATCCGCCCGCGGGAGCCATCCCGACTTTGAGGCGGACCGAGTGGCACCCGACGCGATCGTCGGTGCGGTACGGATCCGGGCCGAACGGGCGCTGCCCTCGCTCCGCTCGGGCGCGCGACGGGAGTCGCGCGGCTACACCGCTCGCGGTGAGATCCGCGGCTACATCGCGACCCGATCGCGCCGGCACATCACGAGCGAGGAGCCCGCGGCTACATCTCGAGCGAGCAGTAAACCTGGCGAGCGAGGCGGCGATAGTGGTCAAGGAGGTACTCGATGAGATCCCGGGCACAACCTGAGATAATGGCTTAGGAGATATTCATGCCCGATCACCCGCCAATCGCCCAGACCATTATTCCCACCGTTATCGAGAACACCAACCGCGGCGAGCGCGGCTTCGACATTTACTCGCGGCTGCTGCGCGAGCGCATCATCTTCATCGACAAGCCCATCGACGATACCCTGGCCGGCTTGATCATCGCCCAGCTATTGTTCCTGCAGTCAGAGGACGCCGACCGCGATATCAACATGTACATCGCCAGCGGCGGGGGCTCGATCACCGCGGGCTTCTCCATTCACGACACCATGCACCACATCTCCTCGGCGGTGGCCACCATCGCCATGGGTATGACCGGCAGCATGGCAACCTTCCTGCTTGCCGCGGGAGAGCCAGGCAAGCGCTACGCCCTACCCAACGCCACCATCCACTTCCATCCCGCCGGCATGCAGGGACTGGGCGGATACGCCCCGGACATCGAGATTCACGTGAAGCACCTGCTGGACATGCAAGAGCAGGGCAACCGGCTGATGGCAAAGTACACCGGTCGCAGGCTCGAGGAGATCCAGCGCGATTTCCAGCGCGATCGCTATTTCGATGCTGAAGGAGCGCTCAAGTACGGGCTGGTCGATCACATTCTGGAACCTTCGGGCGACGGCGCCGCTCCCGGCCCCAGCATCTACAGTCTCGAAAAGGACGAGGAGAAACGGGTCGCCGAATCGTAGATCACCGCCCGGCAAGCTTTCTCTCACCGGTTTGGCCGTGTCATATTTCGCGTGGCAACGGTGCTTAGACCATAGAACGTCGAGGAGGACGGCCTATGGCCATTGCGAGCGAGCTGGTGAGCATTCCTGAAAGCGAGAGCACCTTCGACCAGCTCTTTCAGACCGAATACAGGCGCCTGGTAGGCATCGCCTTTCGGGTGCTGCGAGATGAGGAAGAGGCGGAGGATGTGGCCCAGGATGTCCTGCATAGTTTCCACCAGAAGCACGACCCCTCGGCCCCGTATGCCGCGCCCTGGCTCTACCAGGCCACGGCGCATACGGCCTTGAATGCCTTGCGGGGCAAAAGAAGACGATCTCGCTGGGAGGCCGAGTCGGTAGTTCAACAGGAGAGGATCGGCTCTCAACCGGACAATCCAGAGCAAGCCGCGCTGACCGCCGAGCGAGGGCTCGAGGTACGACGCGCCCTCTCGCGCATCCCGGAAAAGAGCGCCAAAGTACTTGTTTTACGGTACAGCGGATTGAGCTATGTGGAAGTGGCAACCGCCCTGGGAGTGGGCGTCGGCCAGATCGGCACCCTGCTACGACGAGCCGAGCAAGCTATGCGAAAGGAGCTAGGCGATGGCACACCTGACTGACGGAACCCTACGACAGATGATTGATCAGCCGGCGGGTGTGGCGAGCACTGCGCGGGCGCACTTCGACGGCTGCTCGAGGTGCCGCGAACGTCTCGAATCCTTCCGGGCTGATGCTTCCCGGGTTTACGCCTCGTTCGAAGCTGCCGACATTCGACCGGATGTGGGTCGTGCCCTGGCTCGTTTCCACCGCGAGGAAGCTGCAGGCGGCGCCCCCCGTCGACGGCTCTCGGGGTTCTGGTTGCAACGGAAAGTCTGGGCAGGCGCGGCCGCAGTGGCTCTGGTAGCTACCTCGGCGCTGACACCCGCGGGTGGCCTTGCCGCTCAACACTTCCTCACCATCTTCCAGCCTCAG
This sequence comes from Chloroflexota bacterium, assembly GCA_050695395.1. Lineage (GTDB taxonomy): Bacteria > Chloroflexota > UBA5177 > UBA5177 > UBA5177 > JBOGSL01. Next base: position 2,970 of record JBOGSL010000330.1, read on the forward strand.
CGGCTCAAGCCGGTGCTGGTGTCTGAAAGCGATATCAAGTCCCTCTCCAAGCTGGCTCGCTATGGATCTATTCGAAGCTTGACACACTCGGCTGGAGGCGCGGTCGGTTCGCGAGCGGCCGCCGAGCAGAAGAGCGGCATGCATATCCTTGCACCCGCTTCTTTGCCCTCCGGCGTTCCGTCGAAGGTGACGTACAGCGTTCTGCCCCGAACCACCACGATCTTCACCTTCAGCGCTAAAAAGGCCCGAGCGCTGGCGCACGGCAAGCCCCTTCCCTCGATGCCGGCGGCGATGAACGGCAGCACTATCAAACTGGTGACCCACTCCGGCGATTATGCCGTGTACGGGTCGGGCGGCGCCGAGTCGCTGCCTGCGCTGATCGTCGGTCAGATGCCCGCGCCGCGCCTCAGCTCCACCGGCGTGTCGGTTAAGACGCTGGAGAACTACATGCTCAAGATGCCGGGCATCTCGCCGCAACTGGCGAGCGCCATTCGCGCTATCGGGGATCCCGCAACTACCCTGCCGATTCCCATTCCCGTGAACCTGGCCTCGGCTCAGCACGTTCAGGTGCAAGGCGCGGCCGGCCTGGCAGTGGGCGACTCGACGGGTATCGGAAGCCTGGTCGTGTGGGAAAAGGGGGGTGTGATCTACGGAGTGGGCGGTACATTGCCCCAGAGCGAGGTTCTGTCCATAGCCGGCTCGCTCCGATAGCCCGATGCAGCTGACGAGCACAATCGACCTGCCGCGGGAGGTGGAGGCGCAAGTCTCCACCCCCGCCATCTACACGCAAGGCCTGGCCAAGCAGTACCACCACACCTCGGCGCTGCGTAGCCTGACCATGGACGTGCCCCAGGGCGAGATCTTCGGTTTTCTCGGTCCTAACGGGGCGGGCAAAACCACCGCGGTCAAGCTCCTCGTCGGCCTTATCAAGCCCACGGGCGGCGAGGGTCGGGTGTTGGGCGAACCGCTGGGAGATCGAGAGACCCGGCGTCGCATTGGCTATCTCCCAGAGCTCTTCCGCTATCAAGACTGGCTTTCCGGCCGAGAGGTTTTGTCACTGCACTGCAAGCTGGCCGGCATTCCCCCGCGCCGGCGCGACGCTGAGATCGCGGCCGCCCTCAATACGGTCAGCCTGGAAGGCCGAGAGCACGATCGAGTGGGGACCTATTCGAAAGGTATGCAGCAGCGCCTTGGTCTCGCCGTTGCGCTGCTGGGCGAGCCGGATTTGGTCTTTCTGGACGAACCGACCTCGGCTCTCGACCCGGTTGGCCGGCACGACGTGCGCGAGATCATCCGCGCCCTCAAGCAGCGCCGCACGACGGTGTTCCTCAACTCTCACCTCCTCACCGAGGTTGAGCAAGTCTGCGATCGCGTGGCCGTGGTCAACAAGGGCGAGGTCATTGCTCTGGGCACCCTCAGTGAGCTGCGCGGCGTTGAAAGCGTGGTGCGCATCCGCCTCTCGCCGGGCGCCGATACGCCGGCCGTCCTGCTGCGATATGGAGCCGAGCACCGCGATGGCCGGCACGTGGTACGAGATATTTCCCCGGAGAACGTTGCGGGACTGGTGACGGAGCTGGTGCGCTCGGGCGCGGCGATTTATGCCGTTGAACCCGAAACCCACTCGCTGGAAGATCGATTTCTCGAGCTGCTGGGAGGTACGAATGCCGGTTCTGACGATCGCGACCCTCACGCTGCGTGAGGCTTCGCGCCGCAAGCTGCTTCTGGCGGTCGCCGTTCTGACGGTGGTGGTCGTGCTGCTTTCGGGCTGGGGCTTTCATAAGTTGCTGACCGTGCAGTGCTCCGGTCACCCCTGCGGTGCCACCGAGACCAAAATCTTCGCCTCAACGCTGATGATCCTGCTAATGTTCATGTTCAGCTTCGTGCTGGCCCTGGGCGCCGCCTTCCTGGCCGCTCCGGCAATCTACGCGGAAGTGGAATCGGGTATCGCCATGGCGA
>JBOGSL010000331.1:0-1903 GCA_050695395.1 Chloroflexota bacterium
GCCACTACCGTCTGCGAATTTCGCTTCCACCGCCGTAGCAGGCCCTCAAAATCTCTACCTCGCTCTTCCAAACGTCCTGTCTCCATTCCTCCGAGTAATCAAACAAGGGCCGGAACTGTCGCCGGCCCCCTAGTCACAGTAGCCGATTGAGGGAGCAGCCGTCAATGATGGCGCCGCGAACAGGACCGCCAACAGCGCCACGAGCTGTAGCGCGGTCGGTCGCGAAGCGCCGTCCGGCCCGATGGCGAAGGTACCGTACTTCGACGAGCAAGCAACGCGTGCCGCACTCGATCCTACGCAGTCACGTCCCGCACGCGCACAACCCACAGGGTCAGCGCCAGGAAGATTGCCATGTAGATGGCGATGGCGATCACAGACTGGCCGGCGCTGGGAGTACCCGGCGCGACCTGACCGACGCCCCCCGCACTGGTCGTGAGTTGAGAGTTCACCACCCTCGTAGCCAGGTCCTGCGTGTAGACTGCCGGAAAGTGATCGCCGACAATCTTCCACCAGCCGCCGAGGCCATCGAAGATGCCGCGAACGATGAGTTCCGCCAGCGTCGACCCGATGCCGATGCCGATGCCGACAGCGGTCGACTGGAAGAAGGTACCGGCGCAATACGCCAGCAAGATGTAGAAGAGGGAGACGTACCAGGCGGCTAGAAACCCTTTGACCAGGACGGCAAAGAACGTCCCGCTGAGGGCGCTGGTCACAAAAGCTGAGTGGCCCGTAACCCCCGCGATCACGGCTCCCGCGATGGTGCTGACGACGAGCGCCAGAATCAGGGCAATACCGACCGTGATGGCCAGCATAATCAAACCCATAATCGGGCGGGCCATGCGCGAGGGGCGGTGGGTAAGGATGAGCCTTACGGTGCCCCAGCTGAACTCGTTTCCCGCCCAGCTACCACCCAGAACAGGCCAGAAAAACGGCGCGAAGAAGGCGCCGAGGATCAGGGCGGTGAGCCAGGCGCGCGGAGGCAAGAGGTTGACCTGGTCGCTGACGCGAGTCGCCTCGCCCCAAAAGGCAAGGACCATCAGCCCGAGGGTGAGAAGGATGATGACACGCGCCATCCAGCGCTTTCGCATCTTGAGCCACTCGAACGCTAAGTACGTCATGCTTGGTTTTCTCCCGTCACATCCAGGAAGTACTGTTCGAGGCTCTGCTCCTCGGGGCGCATAAAGCTCAGGTACAAGCCCTGCTCGGCAAGGGCGCGGTTGATGTCGGCCGCATGATCCGGCGAAGCACTGACCAGGAGCCTCTCGCCGCCGCGTTGTACCGATTTCACGAACGGAAGCCGGCCGAGGATCTCGGCCGCCTTCTCCGGCTGGCCGACCTCGATCTCAATAGTATTCTGGCCGCGCAGAAGTTGATCGACCGTGCCCTGGACCACGATCTTTCCGTGATTGAGGATCGCGATGCGATCGCAGATCTGCTCGATCTCATGCAGCACGTGGCTGGATATGAACACCGTGCGTCCCTCGCTCTTGAGTCGCACCATTAGATCGCGCATCTCGACGATGCCCGCCGGGTCGAGGCCATTGGCAGGCTCGTCCAGCAGCAACAGATCGGGCGAGTGCAGCATGGCCGCGCCCACCGCGAGCCGCTGCTTCATGCCGAGCGAATAGCTCTTGAAGCTCTTATCGGCGGCGGAGGTGAGGTCCATGAGATCGAGAATGCCGGGAACGAGTGACTCGGATGCATTGGCTATCAGCGCCACCGCCTTGAGGTTGTCCCGACCGGAGAGATATGGGTAGAAGGTCGGATTCTCGATGACCGAGCCGGTGCGTTCCAGAATCGCAGGCAGGTGGTGCTGGAGCTCCATGCCGAGGACCTGGATCGATCCGGCGGTCGGCTTGACGAGGCCGAGGAGCATACGCATGGTGGTGGTCTTGCCGGCGCC
>JBOGSL010000332.1:0-2890 GCA_050695395.1 Chloroflexota bacterium
GGGCCACACAATCAGCTCGTCGGTTGCCACAACCGCGATGTCGGGCCGGGGTGCGGCCCACGAGTGTGTCACCATGGTCGCCGTGACTATCCGGCCTGCTCCCGCATTCTGGGCGCTCTGTCGCGCCAATCGCAAGGTCTCCCCCGTGTCAGCGATTTCGTCTATGATTCCGACTGTTTTCCCGCCGAGTGGAGGTGTCTGGACGAGCCAACGCGGGCGTTTGAAGACGATCTCGTCGTTGATCCGTCGGGTGAGGCGAATAGGGTACAGCTCGCGGCGTATCTCCCCCGCAACGACGGTCGCCGGAATCAGGCCGGCTCGGGCAATGCCAAGAACGATATCCACCTTCTCGGCTTCCAGGCTCTCCGCCAGTCGCCTGGACATTTCGGCAACGTCCTCCCATGAGACAGCGCGGATCCCCTTGCGAGTGGCGTAGTCGTAGCTTCTCACGACGTGACGATGTTAATGAGCTTGTCGGGCACGGTGACGATTCGTTTGATCTCGCGACCGTCGAGGTGGGCGCGGATCTTCGGAAGGGCCAGCGCCTCGTCACTCACCTTCTCCATCGCCGTCCCTCGTGGCGCCTCTATTCGGTCGCGCAGCTTGCCGTTGATTTGTATAACCACCGTGGCCACTTCATCCACGGTCAGGGATTCCTCATACGCCGGCCAAGCCTGAAGGTGAATACTTTCTGTGTGGCCGTGCCGGTGCCAAAGCTCTTCGCTGATGTACGGCGCGATGGGCGCCATCATGAGCAGCAAATTCTCGATAGCCCAGCCCCACTCTTCACTTCCCTGAAGCGCCTCGCGCTGCCTGACCAGAAGATTGGTCAGTTCCATCAGTGCGCTTATGGCGGTGTTGAACTGAAACATCTCCAGGTCGTGCCCCACGCGCTTGATGGTCTTGTGCACCGTCCGTCGCACGGTATCGTCTCCGGGAATAGCCTTCGCGGCACCGGCCGACGCATCTTGCGCCATGTCCCACACGCGAGCCAGCCACCGATGAACTCCCGCTATATCAAGCGGGTTCCAGAAGGCATTGGACTCGAAGGGTCCCATGAAGAGGATGTACCCTCGCAGCGTGTCGGCGCCCCACTCGGCCACCACGCTATCGGGTGTAACCACGTTCCCCCTCGACTTGGACATGCGCAACCCATTTGCACCGTGCAAGGTCCCCTGATTACGGAGGCGCGGCGCGGGCTCGCGGAAAGCGATCAAACCGGCGTCCGCCAACACCTTCGCCACGAATCGGAAGTACAGCAGGTGCATAACCGCATGCTCGGCGCCGCCAACATAGAGATCCAGCGGGAGCCAGTAATTGACCTTCTCTCGATCGAACGGCGCCTCGATGTCGGTCGGGCTGGCGTAGCGCAGATAGTACCAGGAGGAATCGACAAACGTATCGAGGGTATCGGTTTCGCGCCTGGCTGGACCACCGCATCGAGGGCACGTTGTGTCGACGAAGTCCGGATCGTTGGCGAGCGGCGAACGTCCCCCTTCGCCCGGCTCGTAGCGTTCGAGCGGCGGCAATATCACAGGCAGCTGATCCTCTGGAATCGGGACGATGCCGCAGCCCTCGCAGTAAACTACCGGGATCGGCGCGCCCCAGTATCGTTGCCGCGAGACGAGCCAGTCGCGCATCCGGTACGTGATCGCTGGGTGTCCGATGCCGCGCCGCTCCAGCTCGGATACGATCTCGGCAGTTGCTTCTGAGCTCTCCTGGCCGCTGTACGGACCGGAACTCTTCAGAATACCCTGGCCGCTCCACACCTGACCTTCTACATCCGGCGGGGCGGGCTGGATAACCTGACGGACGGGAAGCTGGTGAACGGCGGCGAACTCGTGATCTCTGGAATCATGTGCCGGCACGGCCATGATCGCGCCGGTCCCGTATGACATCAGGACGTAATCGGCAATCCAGATGGGGATTTTGTCACCGGAAAACGGGTTGACCGCGAAGGAACCCGTAGCAACGCCCGTCTTTTCTCGCTCGGCCGAGAGCCGCTCGATCTCCGATTGCCGGCCGGCTTGTTCCTGATAGGCGCGAACCGAAGCCCGCTGCTCCGCGATTGTCAGACCGTCGACCAACGGGTGCTCCGGAGACAAGACGAGAAAGGTTGCTCCGTAGATCGTGTCGGGGCGGGTAGTGAAGACGGTAATCGCTTCCTCGTTGCCACGGGGTCCGCTTGCCTTGAAGGTAATGTCGGCGCCCTGACTCTTTCCGATCCAATGGCGCTGCATCTGGATGATGCGTTCGGGCCAGTCGAGCGTGTCCAGATCGCGAAGCAGTTCCTCCGCGTAATCCGTGGTTTTGATGTACCACTGCTCGAGCTCCTTGCGTTCGACAAGCTGATCCCCATGGCGCCAGCAGTAGCCGTTTTCGACCTGCTCGTTCGCCAGGACGGTCTTGCACTGCGGGCAGTACCACTGGAGACCGCTCGCCCTGTATGCCAGACCACGACGATACATGAGGAGGAAGAGCCACTGAGTCCAGCGATAGAAGTCCGGCTGCGACGAGTTAACCTCGCGGCTCCAGTCATACGATGTGCCCTGCAGGTCCAACTGCCGCTTAAAGTTGGCGATATTGCGGGCCGTGCTTTCCGCGGGGGGAACTTGCTTTATGAGAGCCTCGTTCTCCGCGGGAAGGCCGAATGCATCCCAGCCCATGGGATAGAGCACGTTGAATCCACGCATGCGAAGGTGCCGGGCAGCGGCGTCCGTAGCCACGTACTGCTTCGAATGGCCAACGTGCAGACCCTCACCCGACGGATAGGGAAAGAAGTCGAGCAAGAAGTACTTCGGGCGGACTCCGAAGTCCACAGCCCGGTAGAGGCCCTCGGCTTCCCAGCGCGATTGCCACTTTTGCTCGAATTGATTTGGTTCGTATCTGG
>JBOGSL010000333.1:0-2198 GCA_050695395.1 Chloroflexota bacterium
ACCGTACGTCGCTTGACCTTCGGGCCGCGCGCCGACTCCGAGGCGCGATGGTCGCCGGACGGGAAGTCGATAGCGTTCGTCTCCGATCGGGACGAAGCGGGCAAGCCCGGTCTATTCGTGATCGACATGGCAGGCGGCGAGGCCCGTAGAGTACCGGAGTTCGACGGAGAAGTGTCCCAGCCGCGCTGGTCACCCATTGGCGACCGCATCTGCTTCCTCGGAAAGGACGTCGCGACACCGCAGGAGAAGGACCGTACCGAGAAGCGCTGCGATCCCGTCGTCGCCGAGGAAGAGTACAAGTACTCGAGGCTCTACACGGTTCCCGCCTCAGGCGGGACGCCTGCCCTCCTAGGCCTTTCGGGCAAGCAGCACGTCACGGCGTATGACTGGTTTCCGGACGGCAAGTCGGTCGTCGTGGCCGCCACAGATACCCCCTCGGAAAACGACACCGGCTATGGGCCCACGAGGTTGATCAGGGTAACTCTCGACACCGAGCAGCCGAACGTTCCGGTAAAAACCCTAGAGACCGGCATCACATCCCCGCTAATCTCTCCCGACGGCGCCCTCATCGCTTTCCTTGCTAAGGCTGGAAGGGTTACTTCCCAGGATGCCGTCTGGGTCCTGCCGTCAAGCGGCGGCGAGTCGAGATGCGTCACGCCCGACCTTCGTGGCAGCGCCGATGCTATGGCCTGGTCCAGCGACTCGCAAGAGATCAGGTTTGTCGGCTTTCGAGGTCTCCGAGGAACCTTGCAGTCGGTCCAGCTAGGGAACGGCGAGATTGCGATCTCGCCTTCGCCCAGGTTCGAGCGCGCGGGCTCGTTCGAGGAGTATATCTCGTTCGATCGATCGGGGAACAAATACGCTGCCATTTGCTCCACATCGGGCCAGCCGGCGAACGTGTGGTCGGGAACCTTCGGGCAAGAGCCGGGACCAGTGACGGATCTCAATCAGCCGGCCGCCTCTTTGCCGTTCGCAGGGGCGGAGGAAATCGAATGGGAGAGCGCCGACGGTACTCGGATACAGGGACTCCTGTATCGTCCCCTTGGCTTCCAGCTTGGGACGAAGTATCCGCTTGTGGTCGAGGTGCACGGCGGCCCGGCCTGGCTGTGGGCGGACGTCTTCTCGCCCAGTTGGCGGCAGTGGCCGCAGCTTCTCGCCGCACGTGGCTTCGCTGTCCTTCTTCCCAATCCGCGCGGCAGCGTCGGCCGCGGACATCTCTTTACCGACCTCGAAGTGGGAGACATGGGTGGCGGAGAGCTGAATGACATCCTGAGCGGGGTTGACCACGTCGTAGGCATGGGATTCGTCGATGAAAATCGGCTCGGTATCGGAGGCTGGAGCCACGGCGGCTACCTGTCTTCATGGGCGATCACCCAGACGAACCGCTTCCGCGCCGCGGTAGTCGGTGCCGGCGTCTCAAACTTGGTCAGCGACAACGGCCTCAACGATATTCCTGGTTTCAATGTCGACTACTTCGACCAATCGCCCCATCAGAACCATGACCTGTATTGGAAGCGCTCGCCACTCGCGCACATCCAGAACGTGCAAACGCCCACCCTCGTTCTTCACGGCGAGAAGGACGAGCGAGTAACCCAATCCCAGGGGCAGGAGCTGTATCGTGCCCTACGGGATCAGGGAGTGGAGGCTACCTTCGTTACGTATCCTCGGGAGAAGCACGCCATCGCCGAGCGCGAACACCAGCTTGATCTGGCGGAGCGAGTGATTGACTGGTTTCAACGCCACCTGGGGAACGTGGAAAACGGGTGAAAAGGAGCAGAGGCGCGGCAAGCTGCCGCGCCTCTGCTCTGTGACTATCTACCGGACGCCTTGGTCGTCCAGCGGTAGACATTCCACTCCTCGGGCAATATGGGGTTCGTGCCGTACTCCGGCACCTTGCCGTCCGTTGTTGTGATGTCACCCCAGTACCAAAGCGGCACCCAGTAGGCGTTCTTGTTCATCTGAACCTGGAACACGTCGTACCAGTGCGCTCGAGCTTGGTGGTTGTACGTGCTCAACACCTTGTTGTAGGCCTCGTCGATCAGATGATTCTTGATGCCCGAGTAATTGTCGTTGCTCGAGCTGTGAACTTTGTGATCGCGGTCGATGTACTTACTCTGTACCTCGAAGACGAAACCGCTGGGGTCCGGACCGCCTTCGTCGGCCCACATGTCGACCTGGAACGTTCCACGGCTTCGCGG
>JBOGSL010000334.1:0-8880 GCA_050695395.1 Chloroflexota bacterium
AAATGAGGATGGTCGTGCAGCCGCGAGTGGCGTCGAGGATGCGCCGGAAGATCTCGACCTCGCCGCGCACGTCCAGTTGCGCCGTCGGCTCGTCGAGGAGGATGAGGCCCGCGCGCGTCTGCACGGAGCAGAGGGCGCGAGCCAGGGCCACACGCTGCCACTGGCCCCCGGACAGCTCTGTCCCGCCTTCGTAGCCTCTCGCCAGGATCGTGTCCAGTCCGGCTAGTCCGGACGCTCCGGCACCGGCGAGCGACTCGAGGATGACGTCATCGGGGGCGCCCGACGGCGCAACATTGTCGCGCAGGGGCAATTCGAATCGCGTGAAATCCTGAAAGACGGCGGCAACCCGGCGGCGCCAGTCCTCGAGATCCAGGTCACGGAGGTCGACGCCGTCGACCTGAATCGACCCGCTCTGCGGATCGTACAGACGGCATAGGAGCTTGGCGAGGGTGGTCTTGCCGGCGCCATTTTGCCCTACGATAGCCAGCGAGGAGCCGGCCGGAATGGTCAGATCCAGCCCATCGAGCACTGGGTGCGAGGAGCTGTTGTAAGCGAAGCTTACGTCTCGAAATGAGATGTCGTAGGCCGGCATGCGGGACGCAGGGCGCACGCCTCTCGAGAGGGCCCCGGCCTTCTCCATCTTCGCGCCGAGTCGGAGAACCGCGGATGTCGCCGAGGCCGCCGGATCGAGCGACCAGTCGAGACCCCCAAATGCAATCATGCTGATCCCGACCGCCGCCTGCACATAGACGATCGTCTGGCCCAGGCTGAGCGAGCCGCTGATGGCGCCGTGGGCCAGGAACCAGAGGACGAGCGCATTGGCGGCCAGGACCAGCAGCAGGCTCCCGATGAGAGGGCGCTCGCGTAAGCGTGTGGCGTGGTACTGCAGGTCAAAAAGCCGCGTCCGCTGCCGCACAAAACGATCGAGTGTCCAGCCGGCCAGGCCGAAGAGGCGCAACTCCTTGGCCGCCGGCGGTTCTACCGCCAGCTGGTAGGTGTAGTCGGAATCGTGCTGCGCCTCCTTCACCTCATACGTGTTGCGATCCTGCCAGATGGCGCTTTCTCGCAGCAGGTAGTGCGTGGCCAGCCAGACGGCGGTGAGCAGTGCCGCAGCCCAGGGCGCGTAGGTTGCGAGCAGTATAGCCATGGCGAACCCGCCCGCCATCTCGACCAGCGAGGCGGCGATGAAGGCGACCGAGGTGTTGAGTGGCGGCGCGGTGATGCCGAGATCGAAGTCGCGGGCCATGCTCAGGTCTGCGGCAAGCTTCGGGTCCTCGAGATGCCCTATCCCCGGCGGCCCTAGACAAGCGTCGGTGAGCTTGCTGTAGAGCCAGGCCGCGGTGCGATCGCCCAGATTTCCCGAGATGGCGCCGTGGATGGGCGTCAGCACCTGCAGTACGAAGAAGGTGCCGCCGGCCAGCGCCAGCGGCGCCGCGAGGTTCGAGCCATGCTGGACGGCTGCAACAAGCACGCCCATAGCTACGGCGAACACAGCCGGAAGCGCGCCCCGTAGCAGGAGCACGAGCCACCACGCGATGGCCAGCGGCCTGTCCGCCCGTGATAAAACCGCAAAGAACGTCCATTCCTGCCTCTCGCGCAGGCTTGTTACTGCCTCCCCGATGCTTCTACGCCTGTCCACGACCATGTAGCGAAATTTTACCGGACATCGTGGGCGCGGCCGATCGCTCTGCGCTCCCAATGGTCCTGCGCCGGCTGCCCGACACCCGGCTCCCCCGTCACCGCATCAAGGAGCAGCCTCGCGGCCCCCTATAAGGATGGAGCCTCTTCCAACTGACGTTGCTCCAGCAGACGCGGCACGCTGAGCAAGAAATACAGCACAGCGCCGATACCGAAGCCGACAAACAGCCCGATGCTACTGTTGGCGAAGGACGAGGGCAGATCGCTCGTCCACCAGCCGAGCCAGGTGAACGTCGCGTTGGTCACGAGGCCGAGGCCGACCACCGTGCCGGCGATGAATGCCACGACAGCGGCCGGATTCACTCCCGCCATGATTCGGTAGGGCGCCAGCACTGCATAAAGCGCCGCCACGTTGTAGCCCTGACGATGGAACATGGCCATATCTACCAGGAAGATAGCGGACCAGACCGCCAGTGGGACCCCAAGCGCGAACAGGAAGCCCTGAAAAGTGTTGAGGAAATTGCTGGCGACGAACAGGATGTAGATGTTTCCCAGCACCATCACGGTGCCGTCGATTGCCACCGACTTGTAGCGCGCCAGCCGGACGCCGAGAGTCAGCAGATTCAGGCCGGAGGAGTAAATATCCAACACGGCGCCGGCCACCAGCCCTCCAACCGCCGCTATCAGATAAGGCACGAGAAACCAGGTGGGGAGATACTGGGCAAGCCCCGTGATCGGATTCCCGCCTGCCTGCTTGGCTAGTTGAGGACTGCTCCCCGCCAATAGCGCTCCGAAGACGATCAGAAGAAACGGTGCTATGCTTGCCCCTACCGTCGTCCATGCCACCACCGAACCCCCCGACGCGCGTCTGGGCAGGTAGCGGCTGTAGTCGGCCGCGGCATTCACCCAACCGATACCGAGTCCCGCCATGATGATCGAGACGGCCGGGATGAAGCCGCTGAGCCAGTTGCCGCTTGGCGCGGAAGCCAGTGCCGATAGGTGGATGTGAGGCGCCTCAAGAACCACGAAGACAACCGTCAAGATCGCGAAGGCCCAGGTGAACCACGTCTCGATACGCAAGATTGTGGCGTGGCCGAGCAAGCCGATCCCGATCACGATGCCCGCGATGATCACGAAAGCGACCGCCGTCTCGAGTCGGCCCGTGGCCAGGCCCAGCCGGTGCACCAGCGTGTTCGTCGCGAGCACGGACGTGGCCACCAGCACGGCCTCCCACCCGAGCAAGGAGATGTAGCTGGCCAGGTTGGGCAAAATGTTGCCGAAGATACCAAAGCTGGCGCGTGAGAGAACAAGGGTCGGAGACCCGCCCCTGACTCCCGCCAGGCTGATGAAGCCTACAAGCAAGAACGATATCCATACGCCGATCAGGCCTGCCAGAATCGATTGCCAGAGGTTCAGCCCGAAGCCGACGGCGATGGCGCCATACAGAATGGAAAGGAGCGAGATGTTGGAGGCAAACCAGATCCAGAACAGCTCGGCGGGGCGCCCGTGGCGCTCATCTTCCGGGATGGCATTGATCCCGTTGGTCTCGATGCTCCAGACTCGATCAGAAGCAGGCTCAGCGGTAACGACAGGCGCGGCCATGCCAAACCTCCCAGGCGCGCATCTCTCTCATATTAGCCAAGCTCGCGCAGGCTGAGAACTCCGTGAATCTTGACCTCCGCATCCCACTCGAGACGCTTCACCAATTGCTCGATCGGGTCGATATCCCGCCCATGGCCCGAATCAGCTACCATCTTCCCTCCGCCACTCAAATCGATGATGTGGCCCAGGCCGTCAGTCAGCGGATTGACCAATCGGGGGTCTTGAGGGAGACACCGGCCGGTGGTCGAGTGGCGGTGGCCGTTGGCAGTCGTGGGATCGATCGGCTTGCGGAGATCGTGGCTGCGGTCGTGGCCGAGCTTCGCTCGGCCGGGGCCGATCCCTTCGTAGTGCCTTCGATGGGTAGCCACGGAGGGGCGACGGCGGCCGGCCAGACGGAAGTGTTGAGGCGCCTCGGCGTGACTCCAGAGTCCGTTGGCGCGCCGATCGAATCATCGATGGAGACGGTGGTACTCGGCACGACCCCGGACGGTTCCCCGGTGTATCTCGACAAGGTGGCCTCGGAAGCCGCTGGAATAGTGCTGATCGCCCGGGTTAAGCCACACACCGCGTTCCGAGGGCCGATCGAGAGTGGCATGGCCAAGATGATAGCGATCGGTCTCGGTAAACAATCCGGAGCAGCAGCCACGCACGCTCAGGGTTTCGGCGAAATGGCGCGAGTCGTTCCCCAGATGGCGGAAGTGTCGCTTCGCAACGCTCCGTTTTGGTTCAGCGTCGCGATCTTGGAGAATGCGCACGACCGCGTCTTCAAGATTGCCATCGTCCGCGCAAACCAAACGCTTGCCGAGGAACCGCTGCTCCTCGAGCAAGCCCGCAAGGCCATGCCTCGCCTGGCCTTCCAGCAGCTCGATGTTCTTGTCATCGATGAGATCGGCAAGAACATTAGCGGCGACGGCGCCGATCCCAATATTACCGGCCGCTATCCTACCCCTTTCGCTTCCGGCGGGCCCAACGCTACCCGTCACGTGATTCTCCGCCTCGCCGCCGCATCTTCGGGCAATGCCAACGGCATGGGAACCGCGGACTTCACCACGATTCGCTTCGCCCGGGAGGTTGATCTCGGCGCCACCTACGCCAACGCCCTCACCTCCACGGTACCGGGGCCAGTGAAGCTTCCCATGGTCTTGCCCAGCGACCGGCTCGCCTTCGCGGCCGCAATCCTCACCTGCCACGCGATTGGTCGCCCTCCGCGCATCCTGCGCATCAAAAACACCCTCGAGCTGGGCGAGTTCTCGGTCTCGGCCGCCCTCATGTCGGAGGTCGAGGCAGATCCGAACCAGCACATTGCGGTGAGGCTTGAGCCCGTCGCCTTCGATGAAGAAGGCAATCTTCAGGGTCTGTAAGGGCTCGCGTAACGTCGTTCGGTATTCGGGCCGGAGCAGTTTGCGCTCAAACCCGCCGCCCCGTTGTGTCAGCCCGTGAAGTCTTCAGTGAGCCAGGTATCTCCGTGTGCCCGATCGATGCCGATGCCCACCCGCCTGAAAAGCGGGCTCAGCAGATTGCACGCGTGATTGACCGTGTGCGCACAGCCTGAGCGGCTATGAGGCTCGCTCATCATCATCGAGTTGAGGCTTTCCAGATCAAACTGCGTGTTGCCTTCGCCGGCTTCGCCAACGTTTTCGCCCAACGCGGCGGTCGGTCGGCAGATGTTCTTGGGGAACGACGCACGCGGACTCGAGGAATTGACATGCCAGATCGAATCTGTTCGCGCCATGGCCATCGAATGTCCCATCGAGCCGACGCACCGCGACGTACCCAGGGATTGCAGCGCATCGAGCTTCAACGGCCGAAGTCCTTTCCCGGACCGATCGTGGTTGATGAGGGCGAGCGCGGCTTGCACACAATCATGCCAACTGGCACCACAGTTCGTGGCGTGCAGATTGAGGATGGCGGGCTGGCCATGCAAGCGGGTCGTTGAAAAGTGCCCGTGGGCCGGCGACGCTACGGCAGGCGCCACGGCAACCAGTGAAATCAAAAGTGCGAGCGGCGCGGCAAACCTTCTCACCCGTCTCCCCCCTTGGTATCCGGAAATGGAACAAGGTCGAGGATAGTTCAGCGCGGAGTCAGATCCAGGTGCCGGAAGTCCTTACTCAGGCGGGGCCGTAAGTCCTGTGCGAACATGGCCCGGAGGACATGGTAACCGTAATCGACCGGGATTTGCCAGCGATACGATCAGTCGCAGCCGCCGGCATCCGGCGAATCTACGGACGTCTGGCTCAGGATCTTGCGAAAGGCCCGTTCCAGCACCTCCGCCTCCTGCTGGCTGAGATGCTTGGAGAAATGCTCCTCGATACCTTCGAGGTGAACTGGCCCTGCCGCGCGAAGCGCTTCCTCGCCGTCCACGGTCAGCTCGGCGAAGCAGCCCCGCGCATCCTCCGCGCATTCGCGGCGTTCCACAAACCCGGCCGCTTCCATGCGGTCGATGCGTCTCGTGAGGCCGCTCTTGCTGATCACCAGCTTCGCGCCCAGATCCTGCAGCCTCATCCGATGGTTTGGGGCCCCCCTCAGCTGCAGCAGCACGTCGTACCACGTCAGGGGCAGCGCTCGTTCCCTCTCGAGCTCCTGCTCGAGCCGGCCCACGACCACCGCATGGGCCTTCAGAAAAAGCTTCCAGGCCTCGAGGTTCGGTGTGTTGTGCGTGTGGTGCATGTCCACGTACATCCTAGCGTTCGCGTCGGCGAACGCCGCACTGGAGCCCGTTGTGCCCCGGAGGACCATGCGAGCGCCGACCTTGACAGCCGAATCCTCGGCGGTGGACCGGCAGCCCTGTTTCCCGCGCTGTAGGTCCGCGGCCGCGCGAACAATCTCGAGCTACCCGGCTGTAAACTCGGCTCGCGTGTCTCCTTTCAGGGCTGTCTCGATCCAGACGGTCTTGTCGACCGTGTCAACGCAGGCCGGCTCGATCTCCCACTTATCCCTTCCAACCGCGTCTCCGTCAATCGTTATGCAGGCGGGATTCAAGTTCTCCGGGATGCGTACCCCGAGTCGCGTTCGGTAGTGGCTCAGGTCGCCCTCGGGGTAAACCTCTATGGTCTGCGTGTTGCCCTGGAAAGAGTGGTGCAAGTTGAAGCAGACGTCTCCGGCTCGGCGTCGGATGTCTTGAAATTGCCAGTCTTTGGGAGTGCTCGGCCGAATATCAAGCGTGCTGTCGATGGCGTCGATCTGCACCCCGGAGAACGCATGGAGCGAATTGACGTAGCCCGCCATGCTCCACGCCTGATAGTCGGCGCCGAGAGGACCTCTGCTGTCGTACAGCTCGCCAAGTCCCCCCACGCCCGACTCGTGCAGTGCTGCGTAGGTCTGGCCGGCCACGTAGGTCCAATAAGCGAGATCCGTATTGCCGCAGAGGAGCTCGCCTTCCACGAAAAACTGATTCAACCACAGCCACTCGATACCCCGGTGATAGTTGTAGATCCCCACGCTCGTCATGCTCATGTGATGGATATTGTGCGCGTCCGCCAGAAACTCGGGGCTGAGAACCTTCGCCCAGTCACGCGGTGCAAGGCTGCGCACGCCTCGCCGCCCTGCTAACTGGCTTCGGCCCAGCAGCACCATCCCGTGCATCAATTCCGCGGGTAACGGATATCGAAGACCGAACGCGACATAACCATTGGGAGTCAGTTCCGGCCGTTGCTCCCATCCATACGTCAGACTGTCGGCCAGATAGCCGTCCAGGTAGAAAAGCTTGAACGTCTCCCGTCCCTCCTCCAACGTTTCCGTCAGGCGCGCCGCAAGCTTCGAATTACGAGCCGAGATTTCAGGCAGAAAATTCTCGAGAGCGGTCAACCACAGAAGCTCGATCTCCACCGGGTACCCGTCTCTCGGCGTGTAGGGCGTGTCCTCCCAGGTCTCCCACAGATAGTCCTTGCTGATGATTCCGCCGGATGGAAGCAGGCCGCGTTTGGTGAATCCCAGGCTTGCCTCGAAGAAGTGCTCGACCATGCCGTATTTTTCGTTCAGCAAGCTTGTGTCTCCGCTTTGCCGCGTGTACTGATAGAGCCTGCGCAATGCCCAGAGCGTTCCGTCGCTGGAGAAGTACACCAACGGTTCGCCGAGCCGGATGATGTGCGGCAGGCGTCCCGTGCGCTTGTCTTGAAATCGCCACGTTTCATCCAAAATCGTCCGAACGGTTCCGTACTCGTCCGTGTCCAACAACGCGATGAGCGAGATGTTCTCGTCACGCTTCCATGCGTCGAGGAAATATTTGTCGCCGGCAAAGATAGCGCTCCAGTGCTGGATGGACTGTTTGCCGTCTTTGATCGTGACATCGCGCGCCACCAGCGCGTTGCCAAAGCGGATCAGGATCTGCGAGTAGGCAGTATTGATCTCGGGCCGGGCTGTTTCGAGCCGGCCATCGAACAGTCGCTGCCGCGTCTCCTCCCGTTTGCTGGCCTCCAGCGCATCGAGATTACCCCGCATCTCCTCGGCTACCGCCTCCGCGCCGGAAAGAGAGTCATCGAAGGTGTGAGCCAGAGTGAGGGGGGTCGAGCCCGTGATCCGGGCTGGAGCGTAGATGGTCGTGCTGTATGTGTCCCAGATCGGAGCTTCGTCCGGAGCCTCGACGTGGGTCTCCACGTATGCCTTCTCGATGAGTTTTGCCCGGCGCTCATCCTGCAGGTACGTTTTTAGCCTGGCCCGGTCTTTTTCGGGCAGAAGCTCGACGGATATCTGTCCTTCCAGGGCCTCGATTTGAGCCGAGAAGTCTAGACGCCCGACGTTCGGCGGACCCTCCACTCTGTTTGTCACCCACAGTCGTCCCGGCTCGTTCACCTCGGCTTGATACCCGAGAATGTTGGGGTTGAAGGCCTGGTAATAACGCATGTCGAACTCCGGTTCGATGATCAGCCCAACCTCGTGATCCGACTCGAGCTTCATGATGAAAGCGTCCAGACGGCTCGGCACGAAGAAGGACTGCACTATGGTGACCTCGCCAATCCGAAAGGTCCGTACCGCCCAGTCCAGATAGACCTCGAAGCTCACTTGGTTCGAGCGGTCGAGCTTGTGCCGTTCGCCGTGAACCACAGCCCACACGAGGTTCGCCTCGAAGTACTTGCGGCCGAATTCCGACACGCCGAACCACTTCACCGGCAGCAAGGTCCGATCGTGGACGTTCTGCTCTGTCGGGAGATACAGCACGAAGCCGCCCTCATTGCCCAAAAGAAACGTGCGCCCCGCCATCGCGTGGCCCACGAGCTCGACTTCAGTCTCTTTGATCTGATGTGCTGCCTCGTCCTTTTGAGACGGTGCGACCATGGTTCCTCCCGGGCTACGCATGCCCATGTTCTCAATCCTACCGCCCCGAGGACGGCATACTTCTTGCTCCGGTGAGTGGGCCCACCACAAGTTTTCCTCCGACCACCCGGGAGATCACCCAGTGCAAGACATAGCAAGGCCCCGGAGCCACGAGACAGAGCGGGTCGCGGCAGTTGCGCGCGCGATCCGCGGCATCGACCTCGAGACGGTTGGCCTGTACCTGGCGCTGACGGCTTTCGTTGCCTACCTGGTCTACATGGCCGCCGGCGCGCTGCAATAGTAGACGCTGCCGAAGCAACCGGCGCGCCCCGGCTCTGCAGCGAGTGCGAAAAGACGGCCCCGCCGTAGCGGGACCGTCTTACCTAAGCC
>JBOGSL010000335.1:0-1565 GCA_050695395.1 Chloroflexota bacterium
TTTGGTCTCGTCGGAGGTAACCCGGCCCTCAAGCCCGAGGCAGCCACTACCGCGACCGTTGGTCTGATCGCCAAGCCGCGCTTTCTACCCGGATTTCTTGCCTCGGTCGACTATTGGGACGTCAATATCAAGGACTACGTCACCAATCTCTCCTACGGATCGATCGTCCAGGGTTGTCTGCTGCGTGGCACCAATGACCTGTGTCCCCTGATCCATCGCGGCAACATCGGCCAGCTCTTCGGTACTGAGGGATACGTGGTCGAGACGAACACGAATTTCGGCTCGCTGCGCACCCGGGGAATCGATCTGCACCTGTCTTACCTGAGACCGCTGCCCCGGGACTCGGGATCGATCGGCCTCACCATGACCGGCAGCTACCTCTTCGAGCAAGCGGTTTCGACGGTGGTCTCCTATGATTGCGCCGGCCTATATGGTTTGACCTGCAGCGCCGGCGGCGATCAGGGTCCGGATTTCAAGTGGCGCCACGATGTACGCCTGACGTGGCTCACCCCCTGGAACGTCGATCTCTCCCTCAACTGGCGCTATCTGTCGTCCGTGAGCCTCGACCAGAACAGCTCGCAGCCGGCTCTGTTCGCCGGCTTCTATGACACGTACCTGACCGATGCGCGGATACCGGCCTACAATTATTTCGATGTCTCCGCCGCATGGCAAGCCAGCAAGTGGTTGAGCGTGCGTGTCGGCATCGACAATCTGGCCGACAAGGATCCCCCGATCCAATCCGGTCAGGCGATCTTCAACGGCAATGGCGGCGGGGACGAAAACGCCTATACCGGCACCTATGACTCGCTGGGTCGGGTGATCTTTCTCACGCTGAACGCGAAACTGTGAGGTGGGAGGAAGGTTCCCCCCGCGGGGAGACTCCTCACGACACCCGGTAGCTCCCGAGCGCGCGCACAGGCGTTCGTAATTTGAATCGAGACCCCCTGGCCGCAGCCAGCGCGCCGGCGAGCGGCGCCCGGCATCCGCACGCGCAAAGAGCTCCGTTCCTCGCACTTGCGGGTCGGGTTCTCTGCGTCCTCGTGCCGGTGGCGGTGTGGCTCTCGCCGCTGCCGCTCGCGCCGCAGGTCAAACACATGTTCGCCGTGCTGGCGTTCATGCTCATCGCGTGGATCACTCAGGCCACCGAGTTCGCAATCGCGGGATTCATCGGCTGTTTTCTCTTCTGGGCGCTCGGTATCGTGCGCTTCGACGTCGCTTTCGCCGGCTTTACCAGCCAGCCGGCATGGTTCTCATTCGCCGCGCTGCTGCTGGGACTGCTCGCCCGCGAATCCGGCCTGGCGCAACGGCTCGCCTTCACGGTCATGCATCGCATCGGGACCTCCTATCCCCGCATTCTCTTCGGTCTCGTGATCACCAATTACCTGCTGACTTTCATCGTGCCTTCGGGCCTCGCGCGGCTCGTCATCATGGCCTCGGTCGCACTGGCCGTGGTCGAAGCGTTCCAGGCTCAACGCGGCAGCCGCGTCGCCTGCGGCACGTTCGTGCTTCTCACCTATACGGCGGATCTGTTCGATAAGATGATGCTCGCCGGGACGGCATCGATC
>JBOGSL010000336.1:0-5288 GCA_050695395.1 Chloroflexota bacterium
CTCCGAGATGTAATGCTCGACCTGCCCGAGATTGTAGGCGACATCCCCCAGATGCGCGTCGAACTGGGCAACCGCGACTCGTATCATAGTTCTCCTCTGCCGCAATATATCACCGCTTTGGATCATGGTCGAGGTAGCTGCTACATCTAGTTTGGCGGGAGTCCGGTAGGCTTTGGGCTCTGTCTCCAGCGCATGTCGGGGCAAGCGAGCGGGGTCAGAGTGCGTAGCTGCCGGCCGAGAAGGGAGCCGACATGCTGCGTGAAGCGCTCTTTCACCTGTCGCAGCAGCCACAGCTGCGACAGCTTGCGACGGGCAGCGGAATGGCGCAGAAAACGGCTCGTCGGTTCGTCGCGGGAGAAGCGCTGAACGAGGCAATCGATGTGGTCCGCCGGCTCAACGCCGCCGGCATGACGGCTACCCTCGACCACCTCGGTGAGAACGTTCGCTCGGCCGAGGAAGCCGCGGCCGCTACCGAGGACTACCTACGCATTCTGCAGGTCATCGACGATTCCGATGTCGACTGCACCATCTCGATCAAGCTCACCAATCTTGGCCTCGATCAGGGTACGGAGCTGGCCTTCGGGCATGCCTCGCAGGTGGTCACCAAGGCGGCGGATCTCGACAACTTCGTTCGCCTCGATATGGAAAGCTCGGACTACGTCCAGCGCACCCTGGATATCTTCTACCGGCTCTATGCGCAACATAAGAATGTCGGAGCCGTGATACAGGCGGAGCTGCGGCGAAGCGCGGACGATCTAGAGGGCCTGGTTTCGGCAGGCGCTCGCGTGCGGCTCGTCAAGGGAGCCTATCTGGAGCCACCCGCGCTGGCTTTCGAGCAAAAAAGTGAGGTCGACGCGAATTTCGAACGCCTGAGCGCACAGCTCCTTTGCAAAGGGAACTATCCGGCTATCGCCACGCACGACCCGAACATGATCGATGCGGCCAGGCGCTATGCACGCCAACACGGCGTCGACCGGAGCCGCTTCGAGTTTCAGATGCTGTATGGCATACGGCGCGACTTGCAGGCGAAGCTGGTGCGCGATGGGTATAACGTGCGCATCTACGTTCCTTTCGGTACCCACTGGTACCCGTATCTCATGCGCCGCCTGGCCGAGCGGCCGGCGAACATTATGTTCCTGGTGGGAAGTCTCGGCAAAGAGGCGGTATCTCGCGGCGCTTGATCTCTTGGGTCAAGAGATTCCATCGACGCCCCATCCCTAATCGCCGCGGCTCGGCTGCTGCTGCCGTGCTGGGAAACGTAGGCCGGGCCTCTGTCCCCGTAGACGTAGCTCGAGGCTCTGTCCCCGTGCCGCGAGCGAAGCGAGGGGCGCAGCACAAGCTAGCCTCGACGTACGTGCCGCAGCACACTAAGTTCTTCGCCCGTCGCCTTGCGCGCTTCCCACTTCGCGCTCGACCCATGCCGGCGATTCAGGGGGCGCCCGTCTCCCACCTACTGCAGGCAGAACTCATTTCCTTCCGGATCGCGCATCACAACCCAGTGCTCGTCGTCGTTGGTCATCGTGGTTAGCTGCGTTGCGCCGATCTCGCCCAGGCGCTTCGCCTCCGCGGCTACTCGAGCATGCCGCTTCTCCGCCGTAACGTCTCCGCCACCGCTAACATTTAGGTCAAGATGCAGACGGTTCTTTCGTTCCTTTGGCTCGGGCACTTGTTGAAAATAGAACCGCGGTCCGCGACCTTCTGGATCGACGATGGCGTTTGCTGAGCCGATCCTTTGTTCCATGCCGTTTGCTCGAAGGAAATCGACCCAGCTGTCATAGCCGTCGGGCGGCGGTTCAACCGCGTAGCCGAGAGCTTTTGACCAGAACTCGGCCTGAGAGTCGGGATCGGAACAGTCGAAAACAACCTGAACCGCCACTGCCATCTCGCGCGTCTCCTCCTATTGCAAGGCTCCAGCCGCTTCAAAGATAACCAGCGCAAATGCCGCCACCAGTACGATTGTCGCCAGGGCATTGCCCGCCATCTCCTCCCAGTCAAGGCCCAGTATAACCCGTGTTCTTAGTACGTAAAGCAATGAGCCTAGCACGCTAGACCTTTCTAGTGGCACACTTGCACTATCGTCCACAGGTACTAGACTAATAGCTCAAAGGCTTTGCGTCAAGTACTAAATGTTGTGGCCGGACGCGGCGGCGAGCAGCAGCAGGTGTGAGAGAAGCTCCACCTCAGTGGAATGGGCCGGCCACCGACCTTCTAACGGGCGATGAACGCGTTAGCGTAAGTTAGTCGGGCGGCTGAAGAAGGCCATGGTACTTCCGCCTCTTTCGCCCGTCCCAATGAGGGACCACCCTAGGAGACGCATGACGTCAACGCCGCGATTCAGGGCCGCTTTGTTCGGATAGAAGACGACCTTGGTGTGGATGTTCGCGGGTACAGACAGCGGCACCCTTTGTCGCGGCACTACCACAATCGGCTGTCGCGACACCGCCATAATCGGCCTGGCGAAGCGAATGACCTGATGTGCCGAGTCGGGAACCGCCGCCATCAGCAACACGCCGGAGAGAAGCACGCCGCTGAGAACCGCTGCCCCTGCCGCAGCCGTAACCCATCGCACCCCGGTAGAGGGTCGACGCTTTCGCCTTCGCGGCGGTTCTAACGCTTGGCCCGAATCGGCGTCGAGCCGGTCAAGGAAGATATCCGCGAGATGACCGTCGACATCCGAAGACATCTCGCGGCCTGCCGCAAGCATCGCCATCAGGTCTTCGCGAAGGGCCAGCCGATCTTCATCCATGGCGTCGGTTCAGGCTAGCACGCGTCGTTTCGTCGGCCGCACTGAAAGGCGACGCGTGAAGGAAGCATCGCCATCACCGAGGGTTATCTCGCTTGTGCCAGGACCGACCCATGATCTCCAACCACGTAGCACAAGTCGGCTCCGGGACAAGCCACGACGTTGAGATCGGCCGTCGTCGCGCTGCTCTCACGCGTCAACTTGACGGGAATTGCGGTCGCCAGGCGTCCCGGCCAGGTTGCCGGTAGTCCGCTCTCTTGCAGCGCCCACTGCCCGTGTTCCCGCGCTTGGGATGACGGTTGGTAGGCCGGCGCTACGAGGCAGGCGAGGACCATAGCCAGCGGTGCAATCACCTTCAGGAGGGTCATCGCACGCGAATGCCCCACGAATTTTTGCATTGACCACTTCCGGGCTACTTGATAGACTTGATCTGCGAGGTCCCGTGGTGTAGCGGTTTAACATGCTGCCCTGTCAAGGCAGAGATCGCCGGTTCAAATCCGGTCGGGACCGCCAGAAACTTCGGCTGGCCTTTGGCGCCTTTTCGTGTCTACCAGGAACTTCAGGACCGAGCCGGCCGCGTCTTCGCCCGTCTGGATGCAGTCTGGTATGCCTATCCCCCGGTATGCATGGCCGGCAAGATACAACCCCGGATGCGTCGAGGCGAGCCGCTCGATTTGGTGCACGCGATCCTTGTGGCCCAGGACGTACTGGGGCATAGCCTGCGGCCAGCGGTAGATGCGGCTGAACAGCGGAGGCCGGCTGACACCGAGCACGCCTTCCAGCTCCTCCTCCACGATTCTCAAAATCTCCCGATCGTCCAGCTGCAGGGTGCGCCCGTCACGCGCTCTCCCCAGGTAGGCGCGCACGAGCACCGAGTCCTCCGGCGCACGGTGATCCCATTTCCGCGACGACCAGGTACAGGCGAGCACCGGCTGGTTCTCGATGCTAGGAACTATGTAGCCGGAACCGAAGGGTGGGCGCCGAAGGGCGTTTAGGGGATAGGCGAGTGACACCGTGATGACCGATGCATAGGGGATCGCGGCAAGCTCGCACGCGAGCCTCTCATCGAGGCCGTCGAGGAGGGACGCCGCGACGTAGGTCGGAGTGGCAAGTATCACGGCCCTTGTTTCCATGCTCTCGCCGCTTTCCGTATCGATCCTGAAGCCTTCCGCTGTCTCTTCGATGCGGCAAGCGGCGGAATCGGTCCGGACGACGCCCTGAAGCTCCCGTTCGAGTGCGTTCACCAGGTCGCCCATCCCAGCGCGGGGCGAAAGAAATGCCGGTCCCGATGGACGCGGCCGGCTTTGCACCGCTAGTCCCCCCACGACGCTTCCCGCCGCACGTTCCGCCTCGCGTAGTTGCGGGAATGTTGCCTCCAGGCTGAGCTCCCGCCCATCGCCCGCGTAGATGCCCGCCATGAGCGGCTCGATCAGCCGATCGTATGCTTCCTGCCCGAATCGTCGGCTCATGAAACCGGCCAGCGTCTCGTCGTCGTCCCCGTGTCGCGCTGGTACAAACCTCTCGAGCGCCACACGCACTCTACCGCCAATAGACAGTAGGGCGGATCCGAATATTGGGCCGAGGCGAGCGGGGACGAGACCGCTGAGACCCTCCGGAATGCGGTGCAGGTGTCCATCGAGACGAACCGCTGCGCCGCCCGTGTTCCGAGGGCCCTGAAGCTCACCATCCAGTCCCAGCTCCCTACAAAGCCCAAGGCCACGCGGCTTGTAGCTCAAGAACGAATCTGGACCGCCTTCGATCACGAAGCCGTCAATGGCCTCGGTGAGAATCTTTCCGCCCAGCCGTGGGTCGCGTTCCAGAAGCAAGACCTTCGGGGCAGGGTCTTTGCCTCTCAGGCGATGCGCAGCAGCCAGGCCGGCAATGCCTCCGCCCACCACGACGACGTCATATTTCTCCATGGCTACCCATCCTATGCGGAGGTTAACCGAGCTATCAGCCACGATCGTCCGGCAAATGTGGGACGGGACCGAACGCATCTCGGGCCACCGAGTCTCCGCGGCAAACCGTAGTTCGGGGGCTGTCGCCATACGGCAAACCGTAGCTCGGGGCTCTGGCCCCGAGCTACGTCTATGTGCACTCGTCCCCCTCGTGACACTTCCTTCAATGCCGCAAGGTGGAGGACTCGGGGGAAATGTTCCCTCTCCTAGTCCTGGTAGTACTCTTGCCCGAGGTGCGTGATCTGGTCTTCGCCCATCATCCATCGCAGGGTGTTCTTGAGTTTCGCCTGTTGAATGAAGAAGTCGTGTTCTGGGTACACGGTCGCGGCGTGCTGCGGGCTCTTGAAGTAGAACGACAACCATTCCTGGATGCCCTTCATGCCGGCTCGCTTCGCGAGGTCGAGGAAAAGAGTGAGGTCAAGCAGTAGGGGCGCGGCGAGAATCGAGTCACGGCAGAGAAAGTCGATCTTTATCTGCATCGGGTATCCCAGCCAGCCAAATATGTCGATGTTGTCCCATCCCTCTTTGTTGTCGCCCCGGGGCGGGTAGTAGTTGATCCGCACCTTGTGATACACGTCGCTATAGAG
>JBOGSL010000337.1:0-6867 GCA_050695395.1 Chloroflexota bacterium
GCCCCGAGCTACGGATTCCGGCACGGCCGCAGAGCCCGGAGCTACGGATTGCGGCACGGGGACAGAGCCCCGAGCTACGGATTGCGACGGTACAATTGAACGAAGACCATTTCAGCCTCAGCCAGGAGCCGCAATGCCCGCGCCTACCACTATCGGAGAACTACGCGAAAGCGAATACCAGGTCCGTCCCATCAAAGAGGAGATGCGCAGAAATTTGCTTGGCCGGATCGAGCGAAACGAGGAGCTTTTCCCCGGTATTGTGGGCTTCGAGGAAACCGTCGTACCGCAAGTGGAGAACGCGATTCTGTCCGGCCAGGACATCATCCTTCTGGGCGAGCGCGGCCAGGCCAAGACACGGCTGGCGCGAGCGCTGACCTCTCTGCTCGATCAGGAAATTCCGGCTATCGCCTCGTGCGAGATCAACGACAACCCGTACGATCCGATCTGTCGGTCGTGCCGAGATCTGGTTGCGGAACGGGGCGACGATGTCGAGATCGCGTGGATTTCACAAGAGCAGCGATACGGTGAAAAACTGGCGACGCCGGATACGACGATCGCGGATTTGATCGGCGAGGTGGACCCTATCAAGGTGGCTGAAGGAAGGCACCTCTCCGACGAGCTGGTCATTCACTTCGGGCTCGTGCCGCGCACCAATCGCGGCGTGTTTTGCATCAACGAGCTACCGGACCTGGCAGAGCGCATCCAGGTGGGCTTGCTGAACATCATGGAGGAGCGCGACGTTCAGATTCGAGGCTTCAAGATCAGACTGCCGCTTGACATCTTCGTCGTGGCCAGCGCCAACCCGGAGGACTACACCAATCGCGGCCGCATCATCACGCCCCTCAAGGACCGCTGCGGATCCGAGATCCGCACGCACTACCCGAAGACGATTGAACACGAGATAGAGATCATGGAGCACGAGCGGACGCCATTCGCGCTCGAGGGCTACGAAGTCACGGTGCCGGCCTTCATGAAGGAGATCGTTGCCGAGATCACGCAGTTGGCGAGGAAGAGTCCGGACATCAGCCAGCGCTCGGGGGTGAGCGTTCGCGTATCGATTTCGAACTACGAAAACGTGCTAAGCAGCGCACTGAAGCGAGCCGTGCGGTTGCGGGAGACTCGCGTTGTGCCGCGTTTGTCGGACATGCCGGCGGTGACTGCATCAACGGCGGGAAAAATCGAGCTAGAGACGCTGGGCGATGCGAACGAAGCCAAGATCGTCGACAAGCTGGTGCAGTCGGCTGTCATCAACGTCTTCAATCGCTACTTCCTGGTTCAGGAGTTCGAAGAGCTCCTGCGCAGCTTCGAAAACGGCATGACGCTCGACGTGTCCGACAGTATGCCATCGATGGAATACGCGCAGCAGGCCTTTCGCATCGACGGCCTCAAGGGCGCGGTATCCAAACTCAACGCGCAGGGAAACCCGGCCTCTATCGCCTCGGCTGTCGAATTCATACTGGACGGTCTACACCTCAATCGAAAGCTGAACAAGGAACGCAGCGGAGGCACCGCCCAGTACCGGAGGTAGCAGGTGCGCTATACCTACTCCCGGTGGAGCGGCGCCGAATCTGTCTCCGCCGACGCAGACCTGGTGATGGAGGCGCTGGCTGACGATCTGATGGCGGACGGTGATCTGCAGGGAGCACTGCAGCGAATCAATCGTTGGGGGCTGCAGGTGGGCGAGCACCCCTTGCCCGGGGTGCAAGCGTTGCAACAGCAGATCCGCGCGGCTCGCCAGGAACTGACGCAACGCTACGACATCGACAGCGTTCTTACCAATCTGGAGGAACGGCTCCAGGACATCGTCAAAGAGGAACGCGAGGCCATCGAGAGGCGACGCAGCGAGGGGGACGGCGACGAATCGGCGGCCGCAGCACTGCGCCTCGTGGCCGACAAGAAGGTTCAGTCGCTGGCCGTGCTACCGGACGAACCTGCTGCGATCATGTCTGCCCTGGCCGACTACGAGTTCCTGGACGAGGGGGCGCGGCAGGCGTTCGAGGAATTATCCGGCGAGTTGCAGCGTCATGTGCTGGACACGGCACTCAGCGACATGAAGTCGTCTCTGCAGTCGCTCAGCCCGGATGACATTGGCCGGCTCGGTGCCATGCTCCACGACCTGGCACATCTCCTGGAGGGAGCCGGCGATCCGGCGGACTTCGAGACCTTCATGTCTCTGCACGGGCGGTATTTTCCAGAAGCCGGCTCCCTCCCCGTACTCGCTAACCAACTGCGATCATCGGCCTCCCGGCTGGATCAGTTACTGCGGAGCATGTCACCCCACTCGCGACGAGAGCTCGAGCGGGTCATCGAAGCGGCCCTGGGAGATCTGGCGGAGGACGCGTCGCGGGTGGCGAGCGCGCTGCGGCTGCCGAAGGAGAGGCCGCGGTCCGACCATTTCTGCGGCCAGGATTCTATCGCGTTTGACGAGGCTCTCGAGCTGATGCGGCGACTCCACGAACTGGACGCGCTCGAAGCCGCCGCGGGAAGGGCGCAGGACAGCGGCAACCTGGACTCACTCGACGAGCGGGAGCTGGCGGGCACGCTAGGGCAGGAGGCGAGCGACGCGGTGGCAACTCTGAAGCGCATCGGCGAGATTCTTGAGAGGGCCGGATTCGTTGAGCGCCGAGGTGCCGAGCTCGAGCTTACTCCGCGCGGCGTTCGACGGATCGGTCAGAAGGCTCTTGACGATGTCTTCGCACATCTGAAACGGGATGCCTTCGGGGACCATATCGTCGACGGGAGCAGCCCATCGCCTGACTCCTCGGGCGCAACGCGCCGCTACCAGTTCGGAGATCCATTCCTGCCGGACATCGAACGCACGCTTATGAACGCCGCGGTCCGGGGCGGAGCGCCGCCCCTCGACCTCGAAGTGGCCGATTTCGAAGTCGTTCTGACCGATTCGCTGACGCAGGCATCGACCGTGCTCCTGCTCGACATGAGCCGCTCGATGCCGCTGCGCGGCTGCTTTGTCGCCGCGAAAAAGGTCGCGCTGGCGCTGAGCAGTCTCATTCGGATCCGGTACCCGCGCGACCGCCTCTACGTCGTCGGCTTTTCCGACTACGCGAGACTCCTTGAGCCCGAGGCTCTGCATCGTATCTCGTGGGGAGACTACGTCTACGGTACCAACATGCAACACGGCTTCTCCCTGGCGAGACGATTGCTGGGGCGCCATCGTGCCGGCACGCGGCAGATCATCCTGATCACTGACGGTGAACCCACCGCTCACTTCGACGGCGAGCAGATCCAATTTTCCTATCCGCCCACGTTTCAGACGTTTCAGGAAACGTTGCGTGAAGTCCGTCGCTGCACGCGTGAAGGTATCCTGATCAACACCTTCATGCTGGAACGGAGCCACTATCTCACGGACTTCGTGAACCGGATGACGGACATAAATCGGGGTCGTGCCTTCTTCACCACACCCGAACGCCTGGGCGATTACATACTGGTGGACTACGTTTCGAGTCGACGGCGATCGGCCTGAGCCTTGCCCCACCCTGATATAATTGGCCAGAGATCCCAGATTCGGAGGACAAGAGTGATATCGATTTCAGATCAGGCCGTCACACAGCTGAGCGGGTTGATGCAGCAGCAGGGCCTGGACGCCCTCGGCCTCCGAGTATTTGTGGCGCCGGGCGGCTGCTCCGGGTTCCAGTACGGGATGCGGTTCGAGGATTCGGCGATCGATGGGGACACCATCGAGGAGCTCCAGGGAATCCGAGTGTATGTCGATGAATTCAGCGCCGAGTACCTTGACGGCGCCGAGATCGATTTCGTTGATGAGCTGATGGGCGGCGGCTTCACGGTGCACAATCCGAACGCGGTTACGGGATGTTCCTGCGGTCAGTCGTTCACGGCGGCTCAAGGTGGCGGCGCGGCTCGACCCTGCGGCCACTGAGCGGCTGGGACCATCGTCCATCGTCACAAAGATACGGCAGGAGATCCGGCTGCGACTCGAGCGAGCCGGACGAGGGGTTTGCTGAGCCATGGTCAGTAAGCAGGTGGAGCAGGAACTGCGAAAAGAGCTGCTCCAGACGCGCCAGCGGCTCGAATCTGAGATCGCGCGCATAAACAGCAGCGGGACGCGTGCCGACACCTTCAACGATGATGAGATGACGGATAACGTTGACCAGCACCCGGCCGACGCGGGTACGGAGCTGTTTGAGCGCGAGAAGAACCTCACCCTCGAGCGGACGTTGCAAGGAACGCTACAACTGGTAAACGAGGCGCTACATCGGATGGACGAGGGCACGTATGGGATCTGCGAGGACTGCGGCGCCGAGATCCCGGAGGCGCGGCTGCGGGCAGCTCCAGAGGCAGCCACATGCATTTCCTGCCAGGCGAAGAGGGATCGGGCTGAAGCCGGGTAGCTTCTAAGGGACGCGGATAGACGAGGCCGAGAGCGGCTTTCCGCCAGCAGCGGCGTGCTCGCGATGTAGGGCCGGACCGCGAAGCAGTGCGCGGTCGCCAAAGCGAAAGCGCCGGACGGCGTCAACGCACCGCGCTTCGCGCGATGCCGCCCTACGGCCTGGTCCCGCCCCACCCCCTGGTCTCGCGGTAATGCCCGGCCTCTCGCTAGACCGCGCCGCCGCGAATGTCGTGCTCCTCGGCAACAACCATGTGAGCTTGCTATAGTAGTCGACAGAAGTATGCACAAGGAGACAACAGATGGAAAAGTGCGCCTGCGGCATGGTCCGACGCCAGTTTTGGATCTGGGAGGACGTCGGCGGCGGCTCACACGCGTCTCGCTTCGCGCCTTCAGCGGGCGTGGTTCGATCGGTCGTTGCGGCGACCTCTCGCGACGCTCTCCTTTCGGCAACCGGTGGCGCTCCTCGCCACGACGTCGCCGACACCGAGAATCAGGCCGAGTCGTGGCCTGGGCGTTGCTCTCCTGCTGAGTTGGCCGGCTAGCCTCGAACTAAAGCGATCTCCCGGAGAAACGCGCCTCTGTCCGGGGGTGCACCAGGGGCATGACCGGAATGCTCTTTGTGGCTTCCGAATGGGTATCTATAGAATGATGCGCCCGATGCCGTTCTCCGTGAACGGAGTATTTTGTGTGAGACGGACTTCATGAAGAGCGACATCAGCTTGCCCTTGCCTGCCTCCCAGGCGCTTACGCCAGAACGGCTGGCGCTCGGGCCGGACCTGGAGGGCCAGGAAGTCGTTATCAGCGTGGTCATGCCGTGCCTCGACGAAGAGCGAACTATCGGCGCATGCGTCTCCAAGGCTCTGGAAGGCATCAAGCGCACGGGATTGCCTGGCGAAGTGGTCGTGTCCGACAACGGGTCGACCGACCGATCTGTAGATATCGCGGAGGGTCTTGGCGCCCGAGTCGTCAATCAGCCGGAGCGTGGCTACGGCAATGCCTATCGAAAGGGATTTGACGAGGCGCGCGGCAAGTACATCGTGATGGGCGACTCGGACGACACCTACGATTTCACGGATATCGGCAGGCTGGTGGAGAAGCTCCGCGAAGGAAACGAGTACGTGCTCGGCTCTCGCTTCGCGGGCACTATCCTCCCCGGCGCCATGCCCTGGCTGCACCGCTACATCGGCAACCCGGTTCTGACGGCCATGCTCAACTTCATGTTCGGTCTGCGCAGCAGCGACGCCCACTCGGGTTTGCGAGCGTTCACCAAGGACGCCTACAAGCGAATGCGTCTGCAGACCACCGGCATGGAATTCGCCAGCGAGATGGTGATCAACGCGGCGCGCGCCAAATTGAAGGTCGCCGAGGTCCCGATCACTTACTACCCACGAGACGGCGAGTCGAAGCTCCGCTCGTTCCGAGATGGCTGGCGGCACATTAGGTTCATGCTGCTCTATAGCCCCGACCATCTCTTTCTGGTCCCGGGGACTGTTTTGCTGGTTCTCGGGTTGGCCACGTTGCTCTTCCTGCTGCCCGGTCCGGAGATGATCAGCGGCCACCGCATCGACTACCACTTCATGTTCGTGGCCAGCCTGCTCACTATCGTGGGCTTCCAGGTGCTGCTCACGGGCTTTTACGCGAAGGCATACGCCTTTACCCATCGATTCGCGCCGGACGATCGAATGATCCAGTGGTTTTACCGCTACTTCTCGCTCGAAGCCTGGATTTTGGTCGGCACTGCCATCTTCTTGATCGGTTTCGCCATCGATGCTACGATCTTCGTCACCTGGGTGCAGCACAACTTCCATCATCTGTTCGCCGTGCGCTCCGCCCTGATGGCACTCACGTTGATGGTCATCGGCCTGCAGCTGGTGTTCTCGTCGTTCCTTCTGAGCATTCTGAACATCAACAGCAAGACGCGCTGACAGCGTGCGAGGGTCAGATGCGACCGGGGCCACCGTCGCGGCGGGTCCGGTCGAGCTGCAGATTCAGAACCGGCTGGCGAACGCGCCGAACTACAATCGCTGGATCTACCAGCAGATCGCGCCATACATCGGCCAAAGGGTGCTCGATGTGGGGTGCGCCATCGGCAACATCACGCAGTTCTATGTTGATCGAGAGCTGGTAGTCGGGCTTGACGTTGTCCCCGAGCTACTGACGGTGATCCGCCAGCGCTTCGCGGATAAGAACTTCGAGGCGCATCATCTGGACGTCAGCTCGCCGGAGCTTCGCATGCTGCGCGATCTGAAACTGGACACCGCCATCATCCTCAACGTGCTGGAGCACATAGACGACGATGTGGGCGCACTCGTGGGCATGCGCGAGACGCTGGCCCCCGGCGGGCGCATCTGTTTGCTGACGCCGGTCAACAAGTGGCTGTACGGGCCGATGGATGCGACCGATCACCACTTCCGTCGATACACAAGGAAAGAGCTCAACGGCAAGCTGGCCGATGCGGGTCTGACGGTCGAACACCAGAATTTCTTCAACTTGCTTGGTAT
>JBOGSL010000338.1:0-11660 GCA_050695395.1 Chloroflexota bacterium
AGGTATCGGTTCTCGAGGATCTAGGGCTTGTTCGGCAGCTGCACACCTCGGGCGGGCGCGTCCCCAGCAACGCCGGTTATCAGTATTACATCAAGCATCTGATGCCGGCGAGACCGGTGTCGGGAACCGAAGCCCGGCGCATCAAGTACCAATTTCAGAAGGCACATCCCGAAGTGCAGGAGTGGTTGCGGTTAGCGGCCATGGTCATGGCGCGCCGGATGCACAATATCGGCCTGGTAACTGCGCCGAAATCCGTTGATGCGCGGCTCCAACACCTGGAGCTGGTGGCTATCCAGAGCGCGGTGGTGCTGCTCCTGGTGGTGTTGCAGGATGGATCCGTGTGGCAGGAGATGATGCCGGTGGAAAGCACGCTGTCGCAGGAGGAACTCGGATCGCGGTCCAGGCGGCTGAACGACTTGCTGCGCGGCCTGGCGGCGCCCGAAATCGAAACTCGGCTGGCCGAGCTGCAAGGGCAGGACGGCACCCTGGCGGAGAAGATCGCGAACCTGGTCCGACGGGGCGCTGAGGCGCAGGCGCGGCTCTACCACGCCGGGCTGGAAAACATGCTGCGCCAGCCTGAATTCGTTGGCCGCCGGCCGGGCGATGTGCCGTCGGTGCCCACCGAGCGCCTCACCTACATGGTCGAGTTCTTGCATCAAGGATCGGGAATCGAGAATTTCCTGTCGGAGCTCCCGGGCGACTCGGATGTCGAGGTCCTGGTCGGTGGCTCCACGGACCGTCTGTCGGACTATAGCTTTGTGATCGGCCGCTACGGAGATTCATTCGAGCGCGCCGGCATGCTCGGCATCTTGGGCCCAACGCGGATGGAGTACCCACGCGCGGTGGGCCTGGTGCGCTACATGACCGGGCTGATGACCGACTTGATGGAAGCGTATTGATTATGACGGACGAGACAACAACGGAAGCGGGGACACGGGACGCTGAGGACCAAGCTCCTCAGCAAGAAGAAGATCGCTTTGAGGTCAAATGGCAGAAGAAAGCGTCTTCCAGCGCCGCTCCAGCCGCGGAGGTTCCGGAAACTGACGTGACGCAACTCCGCAAGGAGTTGGATGAGGAGCGAGAGCGAACCAAGAATCTGCAGGAGCGATGGCAGCGCAGCGCGGCTGATCTGGCGAACTTGCGTAGACGAACCGAGCAGGAGCGCGGCGAACTCGAACAGCTTGCGTCGCTGGTCCTGGTGCAGGAACTGTTGCCCGTGCTGGACAATTTCCAGCGGGCCCTGGCCACGATCCCCGGAAATCTCTCCATGCTCACCTGGCTGCAAGGTATTATGCTGATCGAGAGGCACTTCAAGGCTATCTTGGAGCGACAGGGGTTGGAGCCGATCGAGGCGAAGGGCAAGCCCTTCAACCCGGCGCAGCACGAAGCCGTGACCGAAAAGGAGACCGGCGAAGCGGAGCCGGGCACGGTGCTCCAGGAGTATCAGACAGGATACTTCATGCACGGGCGGGTCATCCGGCCGGCGCTCGTTGAGGTAGCTGCGGCTCCTGCGCCGGAGCCGCCGGCGGAAGCTACGGACGACGAGCAGGCCGAGGTTATCGCTGAGGAAGCCGAAACCGAAAACACGGGCCCCTAGGGTGCGATACACTTTGGACCGATACGAGCAACATGGCAAGTAATCAAGACTATTACCAGATCCTCGGCGTCAGCCGTAGCGCGAGCGACGTTGAGATCAAACGCGCCTTTCGCAATGCCGCGCGCAAGTACCACCCGGACGTAAACAGCGAGCCCGGAGCAGAGCAACGATTCAAGGAACTGAGCCAGGCATATCAGGTGCTGAGCGACGGGCAGAAGCGCGCTCACTACGACCGCTTCGGCTCGGCCCAACCCGGTGATTTCGCCGGCTTCTCGGACATCGGCGGCTTCGCCGATATCTTCGAGACGTTCTTCGGCGGAGGTCGCCCAGGACGCCGATCGGGACCGCAGCGCGGCGCCGACCTTCGCTACGACGTAAGCATCTCTTTCGAGGAAGCCGCCTTTGGCACCGAGAAGAAGATCGACCTTCCGGTGCTCGAGCCATGCGAGAGCTGCGGCGGTTCCGGCGCGGAGCACGGCAGCCTGGTCACCTGCTCGCGGTGCAACGGAAGCGGCGAGCTGCGCCGGGTGCAGCAGGGTCCGTTCGGGCAATTCGTCAGCGTGATGGTGTGTCAGACCTGCCAGGGCGAGGGCCAGGTGGCGGGCGAGCGTTGCCGTCATTGTCGCGGGCAGGGACAAAAGCACACGAGCAAGGAGCTGTCCGTAACGATTCCGCCCGGAGTCGATAACGGGCAGCAGATTCGGCTGAGCGGCGAAGGCGAGGCGGGGCCCAGAGGGGGCCCACGGGGCGATCTCTACGTGGTGTTGTCGGTAGCCGATCACTCCTACTTCCGGCGCGAGGGCTACGATCTCTACTACGATCTGCCGCTCAACATCGCGCAAGCGGCTTTGGGCGAGACGGTCAAAGTGCCGACGCTGGAGGGTGAGACCGAGCTGCGCGTGCCGCCGGGTACGCAGCACGATCACGTGTTTCGCATGCGTGGGAAGGGGATCCAACGTCTCCGCTCGCGCGAACGGGGCGACCTCTTCGTGGTGGCCCAGGTAGCGACGCCGACCAAGCTGAACAGCCGGCAGCGCGAGCTGCTCGAGGAGCTGGCCAAGGAACTGACCTCGGAGGACGATCGAGGCCTGTTCAATCGGGTGAAGGAAGCCTTCGGTAGCTAATGCCCGGGTGGGTCGAGCTGGCAGTCGAGGTGCATCCCGAAGCTGTTGACGCGATAGCCGAGGTCTTTCGGGCGCATGGCACTGGCGGAGTGGCCATCGACCAGCCGCTCGAGCCTGATTCCGAGGGGGTCGATCGCGTTGATGGGCGCCATCATCCCACCGTCAAGGCATACCTCCCGGTAACAGCGGATGAGCCGGAGCGAGAAGCTCTCATTGAGCAAGCGCTCTGGCATCTACAAGCGTTCGACCTTTCGCCTATTGGTCCGATGCGACGCCGGGAACTGGCCGAGGAGGACTGGGCCAACGGCTGGAAGGAACACTTCCACTGCCTGCAGATTGGCAGGGTGGTGATCAAGCCGAGCTGGAGAGAGTGGCAGGAGCAGGCAGGCGACATAGTGGTCGAGCTGGATCCCGGCATGGCATTCGGGACGGGATTGCACCCCACCACGAGGCTTACGCTGGAGGCGCTGCAGGAACAGGTGCGGGCTGGGATGAACGTGCTGGACCTCGGAACCGGATCTGCCATCCTGGCGATAGCAGCGGCCAAGCTCGGAGCAAAGGTGCAGGCGCTGGACATTAGCGATGTGGCCGTGGATGTGGCGAGAAGCAACGTGGAGGCAAACGCGGTCGAGACAGTCGAAGTCCGACTCGGATCGATCGAGCAGGCAGCCGGACGGTTCGATCTCATCCTGGCGAACATCATCGCCGATGTGCTGATCGAGTTGGCGCCCCGGCTGATGGATAAGCTGCACCCGGGCGGAACTTTGTTGGCCTCGGGCATCATCGATAGCCGGGTGGACGACGTACGTCGAGCATTCTCGGAGGCGGGACTCCGTGTTCCACAGCAGCGGCGCGAGGGAGACTGGTGGCTGGTCGTCGCCACCCGGGCGTGACTCATCGCTTCTTCCTTCCGCCGGGTTCCCTGGCCAATGATGTTGTTACGTTCCCGGATTCGGTAGCTCACCAAATTCAACGAGTTTTGCGCTTGGGACCGGGAGACAGGGTAGTGGCGCTGGACGGCTCGGGTTCCGAGGCGGTGGTCAGGCTCCTCGCCGGGCCGGATGCGGCCGGCGTGGTTGAAGAGAGACGCGCCAATCTGGCGGAACCGACGATCGAGCTGGCGCTGTTCCTCGGCTTGACCAAAGCCTCGAAGCTGGAGCTGGTGGTGCAAAAGGGCACCGAGATTGGAGTGAGCCGGTTCGTCCCGATGCTAACCGAGCGATCGGTACGAACAGATCTGAGCGACGCCAAGATACGGCGACTGGATACGATCGCGATCGAGGCGGCGGAGCAGAGCGAACGGGGGAAGGTCCCGGTGGTTGAGCCGCTGACGGACTTCAACGGAGCGGTCTCGATGGCGAGAGAACATCAGGCTGTGATGCTGTGGGAAGAGGAGCAGGCGATACAGCTCGGACAGGTTCCACTGGCGGCCGCGGGCCCGGTCGGCCTCCTGGTAGGTCCGGAGGGCGGATTCACGGCTGATGAGGCGGAGATGGGAGTTCGAGCCGGGCTGAGCATCGCTAGCCTGGGCAAGCGTATCTTACGGGCGGAGACCGCGGCTATCGTCGCGGCCGCCCTGGTGCTGGCCCGGTTGGGGGACCTGGGCTAGGCCAGGTCTCGCTATAGCTCCCCTCGTCGGCATAGTGGTTTCCGCGGCCGGTTTTGTCAATGAATCGGGCGCCGCGGCGGCGGGACGTTGCATCCGTCGAGCGCGTCCCGGCGGGCACAGCGGAATTGGCGGGGGCTATTGCTGCCGCGGGAGGAGGACGCTACCGATGGGCGAGGACCCTCACGTCGTGGATGAACTGGGGAGCGATGAGGGGAACGGAGTCGGCCACGCGAACCGAGCCATGTTTATCAATCAGGAACACCGCTGAGGTGTGCAGGATGTCCGTCCGGGTGTCTTTGACGTAAATGCCGTACTTGAGCCAGACCGGCGTAAGCTGCCATTTGGTGCCAAGAAGCCAATGCCAGGGACCGTGGAGGTGGGCCTTCTTCATAAAAGCGTGGACAGTGCGGGGAGTATCGACGCCCGGCGCAACACTGACAACGACGACGGTGAGCGGGGTATGCCGTCCGAGTGCAGCCTGCACCCGGGCGAGATTGCCGGCGGCAACGGGACAGGCCTGACGGCACTTGCTATCCAGAAAGGTGAGTGCCACGAGGCGACCGCGCAGGCCGCGCAAGGTCACGGGTTGACCGGACTGGTCGCGAAGGGCAAACGACGGGGCCGGGCGCGCTCCGGCGGGAAAGACCTCGGTGCCCTTCAGGGGAGAGCTATGAGCCTCGACCGAAATCGGAGAAGTCGACAAGAGGAGAATGAGCGGGATGAGGTAACGGAAAACACATTTCATGGGAGTGCAATCTCCTCGCATGTAGTCTATATCTGCTTCGGCGCCGGTTGCACTCTTTCGGTTCGCGCCGGAGGGAGCCCGTCACTTGATGCGACGCCTTCCGGTTCCGCGTCTCGCGCGGCGCTGCAGCCACGATCCGGGACCAGAGACACCCGCATCCACGCCATGAATCGTAACTTACTGGATCAGGCGGAGGGGCTCCGTACGGACTACACGCTTGCCCATGGTGAACTGGACAGCGAGGAGGGCGAGACAGCAGCAATTGACGGCCAGCGCGAGGCCCGAGATGGGAGCGCTGCCGACGGTGGGCAGGTCGACGGCGATATTGAGTGTGTAAAAGAGAGGGGCGAGCATTCCGACCGTAGCGTGTGGGATCAGTATTTTGATGCGATGGCTGGGAATGTGACCGTTCATGATCATGTTGATACCAAGGAAAAACGCCACGAAAATGATGAGGGAAGTGATGCACACACCGGCGAAGGCAATATCTGAAAGCAACAAATCGCCACTCAGAAACGCCGCCAGGTTGAGAAGGACTTCTATGGCGGCGGCGCTGACGCCGGCGAGGACAAGGTAGTAGTGTACCCGGTGCTGACGCGCGTAATGGGAGCGGCGCCGCTTCACTCGATGAGGCGGCGGGGAGGTTTCGAGGTGATCCCGACGCTGTTCCACGATCTCCTACTTGATAGTCAGCAGCGGCTCAACAACACTATGAAGGAAGCTCGGCTTCAGTGACCCCACGTGAATCGATCTGATCGTGCCGGAGCGGTCCACGACAAGTGTGGTCGGCATGTAGATCACATTGTAGCGAGCGGAAGCGATGCCGTTCGTATCCAGCAAAAGAGGATAGGAGATTCCCAGGCGACGGGTGTAGGAAGTAACGTCGTGGGCGCTTTCCTCTTGGTCCACACCCAGCACGACGAGACCCCGGCGGTGTTCTGAAACGTACCAGCGCTCGAGACGCGGCATCTCGGAGCGGCACGCGGTGCACCAGGTGGCCCAGAAGTTCAGAAGCACCACGTGGCCGCGGAACTGCGAAAGCTGCACGCGACGGTCTGCGGTTGAGAGCAGCGAGACCGGTGGGGCGGGGTGTCCGACCCTCGCCGCCGGAGACGAAACGGCCAGAGAGGGCGCATTTGCGAGACCGAGAAGGTTTCGGATGTCGCCGTTCAGGACCGACTGGCTCGGATTGCCGGCCAGCAGAACCCGCTCTCTTCCTTGCCCGTCGATCAGGTAGATGACGCTCGTGTGCGCTTCGCGAATCTTCTCCGGAGCGTTGGCCGGCGCGACGTAGACGTAGTACGACTTCCAGATCGGGGCGAGCGTGCGGCGACTCGCCGTGAGGTAAAGCCAGCGGTGATACAGACCGTGAATCTGCGAGAAATGCTTGATAGACGCCGGGGTATCGTGCTCGGGATCGGCACTGATCGCTACCACGGCCACATGCCTGGATTCGTTGCCCAGAGCTTGCACGCTGTTGCTCAGCTTCTGCGCTATGAGCGGGCAGAGGCCGGTGCAGTGCGATTGGCTGAAGGTAAGCGCGACGACTTTGCCGCGCAATGAAGCGGGCGAGACGATGTTGCCGAACTGATCCGTGAGCCGGAAAGCAGGAGCCGGACGACTGTTGAGCGCGGTGCCAAGCAGAGGAGGCGCAGCGCTCCCTCGCGGCACCAACAAGAGAGCGCCGGCACCGATAGCCAGCAGGGCCACGAGAACAAACCCGTTGCGAAGACGCATGATCGCTTTCGATCCATGATAGGACGAGATGGCAATAGCTTGGTGCGGTGGCAATTCGCTGCTTGTGCACGCGCCGGTTTCGTGATACGCTCTCTACCGCGAAGACGGTTGAGGGGGAGAAGTTGGTGAACGCTGTGGCCGAGGACGCGTTCCGCGCGCTGGTGACCGCCTGCCCGGTTCCCCTCATGTCCTTCGACCTCGCGGGACGGATAACAAGCTGGAACTCGGCGGCCGAGCGCGTCTTTGGCTGGCAGGCGACCGAGGTTCTAGGCCGAGAGCATCCCCGACAAAATCGGCAACTGGTGGCGGCGCTTGAAGACGCCGCACGAGGAGAGCCGGTTACCCTCGAGCTGCATCAGGAGAACCGGGACGGGCATCCTCTCGATCTCAGCTTTACGCTTGCGGCAACGCGAGATGAAGCTGGTGAGGTAGCCGGTACCGTTGCGCTGGTCATCGACCTTAGTGAACAGAAGCGCGTCGAAGCCGAGAAGGAGGCCCTGGTAGTGGCCGTGGCGCACGACCTGAAAACACCACTTATGGTGATCAAGGGAATGGCGCAGATGCTGCGTCGAACCACTCGACAGCATGGCCCGCCGGGGCGGGAAGTGCTGGAACGGGACCTCGGCCAGATCGATGCCACGGCTGGGCGGATCACGTCGTCTCTCAACGGGCTGATGGACGTGGCTCGTACCCAGATGGGCAGGGCATTGGAGCTGGAGTGCAGCCCGATGGACCTGGTGGGGCTGGTGCGAAGGGTGACCGAGGAACAGCAGGCGAGCTCACCGAGACACAGACTGCTGGTAGAGACCGGGGTTCCTGCGTTGATCGGGGACTGGGATGGCTTTCGCCTGGAACGGGTCGTCGCCAATCTGCTTTCCAACGCCATCAAGTACAGCCCGCCGGGCTCTATCGGCATCCGGCTGGCGCAGGAGCATAACCAGTGGGCAGTTCTCGCGGTGCGCGACGAGGGGATCGGTATCGCGCCACAGGATTTGCCCCACGTGTTCGACCGGTTCTACCGAGGCGGCAACGTCCGAGGCTTGATTCCGGGGAGCGGGATGGGGCTAGCGGGGGTGCGGCAGATAGTCGAGCAGCACGGCGGGACGATTACCGTGCGCAGCCGCCAGGGGCAGGGGACAACCTTTGTGATGAGACTGCCGCTGCTGAGCACCACCGGCTAGAGGTAGGTAGCCACCTGACCCGCGATGTGCTGATAGAGGCCGATGAGCGGCGGGCCAACCAATACCAGCGCGGCGATGGCAGCGATGGAGATGAGGCCGGCCAGCAGACCGTACTCGATCATGTCCTGGCCGTCCTCACCGGCGCCTCGTTGTCCGGCGATGTAGTGAAGAAGCATCGAAAAGCTCGTCATCTTTACCCTCGCGGTTATTTGATCACGAAGGGGGGCCGAGCCAAAGGGCACCATGGCCCCCTCAGCGAAGGGCCTTTGGACCGGTTAGACCTCGACGATGAAGCCCGCTCCGCGACCGGCTTCGCTCTCGACGCAAATGGTGCCTCCGTGCTCCTGGATGATGCGTCTCGCGATGTACAGGCCCAGTCCCAGGCCGGAGATATTGTCGTCTGACCGGATTCGCGCAAACCGGTCAAAGATTCGCTCGGCATCATCAAGAGAAACTCCGACGCCCTGTTCGGCGACGCTGAGGTAGGCGCCGCCGTCGCGTGGTTCGACCGTGTCTTTCCGGCGCCGTATTTCAGTGCGTTGTCGATTAGATTGCTCAGCACCGATCTAGCGCGGCACGGTCCCAGTTTCCCTCAAGTGGGTTGAGGTGAACGGACAGCTCGCAGCCCGCTTCGCGAGCGGCGTTCTGAAAGAGCTCGGCGACTTCGCGAGCCAGCACAGCCAGGTCCATTGGGTGGCGTTCGATTTCGAACGTGCGCACCGCATGCGACGATTGACTCATGAGGGAGAAGCTTCGATCCGTTCGAAAGATAGCGGTGCTGCGGGCGAACGCCCTCGGAGACTTGATCTTCTCCCTGCCCGCGTTTGATGCGCTTCGCGCTGCTTATCCGGAGGCTGAGATTTCGTTGCTGGGGCGCGAGTGGCATGCTGATTTCCTACGCAACCGCCCGGGAGCGATCGACCGTGTCATCGTAGTGCCGGATCATCCCGGAGTGACCGTGGCGCCGGGCGAAGAGGTTGACCCGGCCGCGATCGCCGAGTTTATCGACCGGATGGCCCGCGAGCACTTCGATCTGGGGATCCAGCTTCACGGCGGCGGCGGCCACTCGAATCCCTTTCTCTCCTCGCTTGGAGCCACCCACACAGCGGGGACGCGCGGCAAGGACGCCACGCCTCTCGACCGGACGATATCTTATGTTTACTTCCAGAACGAGGTTCTGCGATGGCTGGAGGTAGTGTCGCTGGTGGGAGCGAGACCTGTCACAATCGAGCCTCATCTAGCCGTCATCGATAGGGACAAGGAGGAAGCCGCAGGGGTCGTGATGCCAGGAGATCGCCCGATCGCGGTGGTACATCCCGGAGTAAGCAGCATCGATCGAGCATGGCCTGTGGAGAAATTCGCAGCCGTCGGAGATGTGCTGGCAACAGCAGGCGTCAGAGTGGTGATCAGTGGCGGACCGGACGAACGCGAGCTCACAGCGACTATGAAGGCGCTTATGACCGAACCGGCTGAGGACATCGGCGGAAGGCTTTCGCTGGGAGGCCTGGCCGGCCTGCTGAGCCGCGCCGGGTTGGTAGTTGCGAATGACACGGGACCGCTGCACCTGGCTTCGGCGGTGGGCGCCCCCACCGTGGGCGTGTTCTGGTGCTTCAACGCGATCAATGGGGGGCACACCGCCGCGGACAATCACCGTCCGGTCATCTCGTGGCGGATCCACTGCTCCCAATGCGGCCAAAGCCAGCTAGCAGTTCCTCCGTGCGATCACGCGGAATCGTATGTAAAGGATATTCCAGTCGAGCAGGTGACAGAACCCGCGCTCGAGCTGCTGGCCGGATAGACAGGCCGGGCTAGGACGCGGCTCGAATTCCGCCCGGAGCCCCGGCGTCGTGAACGTCCTGCTCTACAAGCGGCTCCAGTTCATCGGTTTCGGCCCGTAGTCTCTGTTGCCAGCGCTCCTCTCGCTCATCCCGATAGCCTCGTTCGTAGAAGTACTGGTCGTACGGGTCGGCGCTGTCGAGCAACGCGCCGCGGCAAACCAGGGGCTCGAGCCCGCTTCGATCAAGGTCGGTCGCCAAGCCACCCAACAACTGGTCCCAGACGGAGCGCGGGACGCGCTGGGCATCACGAGGGAAAACGTACCGAAACATCAGGAGATGGGAGAGGAGCACTTCCCAGTCCTCACCGAAGCGCTCGATGAGGTGCGGCCAGTCGAGGCGATCGGCCAGGGCGGCGAAGAGATGAAACACGTCTGATGCGTCGTACCGGAAGCGACTGCACCGCATCCCCTTCGACCAAATGAGCTCTTCCGCCGGTATCACGTTTACTTCGTGATCGAGCACCTCGGCGCGAGGACCACCCTCAATCCAACCTTGGTCGGCCGATGCATGCCATGAGCCCTGCCCGAACACCATGTCAACTTGCACTCCGTTCCGCTCGGCCTGCGCCAGCCATTGTGGAAACTGGACCCAGCTCTTGAACCCGGCAGAGCGCAGCGCCTCCATTGCCGGCTCGATGTCGCCCGGTACGACATGAATATCAAAGTCGTGCACCTGGCGACGTATGCCAGTGTGGACATAGAGCGCGAGCCCACCGCCAACCGAGTAGGGAATGCCCGCCGCCTCCAGTGCGTCCATAGCCGCCCGGAAGATATGGCTTTGCTGGGCGCTTACCTGTAGCGCGCTCACGACGCTCGAGCCTCAGTGCTCGCGAGGGGAAGGGGTACCGGCTGACGCACCAACGTCTCGTAGAGGTCGAGGTAGGCGGCCGTCATCACTTCTGCCGAAAAATTCTCCTCGACGACCCGGCGACAATCGCTCGCGTCGATTTGGTCGATCTTTCGAACCGCCTCAACCATGCCGTCCAGATCGTCCACGATGAAGCCTCCGACTCCATGAGGTACGATCTCCGGCAGCGCTCCTCGTCGCATGGCCACGACAGGCGTCCCGCATGCCATGGCTTCGGCCGCCACCAGCCCAAACGGCTCCTCCCATTGCTGGGGCATGAGCACCGCTCGGGCGCCGCCGATCAGACCGCCCTTGTCGGCCGCCGACACTTCTCCCACATACCTAATCTTTCCGCCCAGCCCCGGTTTGACCTGTTCTTCCCAGTAGGCGATGTTGTCCTCGCTGGGATACGAGGCTGCCAGCAACAGCGGCAGGTCGAGCCGGCGGGCCGCTTGGATGGCCAGATGAGGAGCCTTCTTCGGATCGATGCGGCCGATAAAGAGGAGATAGTCACGCTTGTGACCGCCGAGGGGTAGATTCTCCAGATTGACGCCGTTGTGGGCCACCCCGATGACATTGAGGTGCGACAGCGAGCGTGCTTGGGCATGGCTGACGGCGACGTAAGGCTCCTCGGAAAATGCCGCGATGAGCGGTCGAAGATAGTGCAACGAGGTGAGGGTGGGACAAC
This sequence comes from Chloroflexota bacterium, assembly GCA_050695395.1. Taxonomy (GTDB): domain Bacteria; phylum Chloroflexota; class UBA5177; order UBA5177; family UBA5177; genus JBOGSL01. The sequence continues at coordinate 11,366 of JBOGSL010000338.1, forward strand.
TGGCCAGCCGGATTACCGCGGGACCGGGAGTGATGCAGTGGTTATGGAGGATATCGAAATCGTCGGCCCTCTCTACCGCCAGCGAGGCGTGGGCAAGCTCCCGCTCTGTCGCGTCCGTCAACCGCGACACCGACGGAAAGGAAACGAGGCGAGCCTTCGTGCGGGACTCCTCGTGGGCGAAGAGCGTGACTTCGTGGCCTTGCCGCACCAGTTGCTCGGTCAGGTTACTGCACACCAGCTCCGAGGCGCCGTAGCCAGTTGGAGGGCAGGGAATGCCCGGTGGGGCGATCTGGGC
>JBOGSL010000339.1:0-1948 GCA_050695395.1 Chloroflexota bacterium
GCCCGCGACTGCCTGGGCTCGAAGCGGTTTCAGCAGTTGTAGCACAGCGCAGCTTATCAGGAAGATGGCCGGCTGCTGGTTCTCCGTCTTTACCAGCTCCTCGGCAGGGCCCTCAAAGCAGAGTTTGGACAGCTCAAATCCAAGTACCTGATCGGCCCGATCGAAGTAGTCAGACTTGATCTCCGGATAGGCCTGGGCAATCGAGGCACCCATGCCCACCTGCTGCGAGTTCTGACCGGGAAAGAGAAAGGCGAGGCGCACTTAGCGGACGACCACCACAACGCCGTGCATAAGGGGGTGGTACGCACAGCCGTACTCGAAGGTGCCGGTTTTGGTAGGAGTCCACTGCCACGTGCTGTTGACAGAGATATTGCCGGAATCGAAGGCGTGGTTGGCAGCCGTGACGGTGTGATCCGCGTCGCTGTCATTCGACCAAATCAGAGGTTGACCGATGTGGACGGTGATAGCGGCCGGCTGATATTTGCCGACGGTTTTGGGATCGCTCAATATCTTAACGGTAGCCGGGGGGCGCGCCTTAAGCTCCACTCCAGCCGCCTTGTTCTCGAGGTGGAAAGGGCCGTGGAAGGTGATGAAGGCCATGATCCCCACGACGATCAGGGCGAAGATAAATCCAACGATTTCAGTCCGGCTAATCGATACCATCTCGTACCGTGCCTATTCTATCGGGGCAGCCGGGTACCGGGCCCGGACCACGGCGTGAACGTTTCCACGAACATTCCAGTCAGTCACGATGGTCGCCTCGACCGGCTCTATCACGCCGACGAAATCGTCGAGGATCTGGTTGGTCACCTTCTCGTGAAACGCGTACCGATCGCGGTACCGATTGAGGTAGAGCTTGAACGACTTCAGCTCGACGATAGACCTGTTCGGCGTGTACACCAGACTGACGGTGGCGAAATCCGGATATCCGGTGCGAGGGCATTTACAGGTGAATTCGGGGAAGCTCAGCTCAACAGCATATTCCCGCCCCGCTGACGGATTGGGTACCGCTTCCAGCTCGGCTTCGGCGATCGCTGCTTCGCCAGGGCGGCGCGTTTCTACGGCCACGAAGAACTCCAGGGGAAAGTGATCCGTACTAGGGTAGCGGATTCAGCCATACTTTGGACGGCGCGCCCTACAATGCACCGCTATGAAGCTTCTGGTCCGCGGCGGAACTGTGGTAACTGGAGGATGTCTCGTCGAGCGAGATGTTCTCTGCGAGGACGGGCGGGTGGTCGCGCTGATGGATCCCCGGGGACGGCCGTCTGCGGACGAAGCCATCGAGGCATCCGGACAGCTTGTATTTCCAGGCTTCATCGATCCGCACATTCACGCGCGGGACCCGGGGTTTGGCGAGAAGGAAGACTTTGGGCACGCCACTCGCGCGGCGGCGTGCGGGGGAGTAACCACGGTATTCGACATGCCCAATACCATTCCCCCGCTGAGCCATGCCGACATGTTCGCGGATCGGACCGAGCAGCACGCGCGGCAGGCCCAGGTCGACTTCGGCCTCTGGGGCATGAGCCTGGGGCAAGAAAATCTGGGAGAAATAACCAACTTGATCTCCAAGGGGGTCGTCGGCATCAAACTTTTCTGGGGCTACTTCCTCGATCGGCGCACGTATCAACTGGTGTACGACCCTCTTCCGAATCAAGCAGCGGATCTCATCCGGCCGCCGGACGATGATACCGTTCGTGATCTGTTCCGGAGGGTGGCGACGGCCGGCGGACTGCTCGCGGCGCACTGCGAGGATCGCGACGTGATAGAGGCGGCGCGAGCGCGCCTCGTCCACGCCCCGCAAGATTATGACGAGCTCTTGGCAAGCCGGCCGGAGGAAGCGGAGGCGAGGGCCGTTCGGCGTCTATCGATGCTCGCCGCCGAACAAGGCTGTCGCTTTCACGTGGTGCACGTTTCGTCCAAAGCCGGAGTCGATGAGGTGCGGGCGGCG
>JBOGSL010000340.1:0-1534 GCA_050695395.1 Chloroflexota bacterium
GCTGCGGCAGGAACCAGGACCGCGGCGATCGCCGACAGATGCCGGAACAGCCGGATGGCGCCGGACCGCTGGTTCGGGCGAGGCAGGCGGGAATGCCTGCCGCATGGATGAGATTCTCCAGCGGCAGGCGGGACGCCTGCCCCACGGAGCCCGTTCGACGAGTGAAGAATTGGCAGGCGGGAATGCCTCCTCCAGGGATGAGACGCTGAAGTCATGGCTAGAACAGGAGCTTGAGCGCGAACTGCATGATGCGAGGGCCGGTAGCGGTATAGGTCAACTGGCCGAACTGGGGATCGGTGAGAACCGCGTCCGGAGTGCCGAAGTTGACGTTGTTGAAGGCGTTGTAGAGCTCGGCGCGGAACTGGACGGTATAGCGCTCGCCGAAACGGGTGTTTTTCAGAATGGCCAGGTCGGTGTTGAACAGGCCAGGACCGCGAAGGCCGTTTTTGGGCTCATCCCCGAAGGTGCCGAGGGCGTTGGGCACAAAGACGGCGGTGTTGAAATAATCGGCCACCTGGGCGCCGACGGAACGGCTAGTGCTAAGGGCGGCGGCGCCCAGGCCCCCGCCGGTGAGGTCGGCGCGATCGGAAAAATCGCCGCTGAAGGAGTTGTCCACACCGCTCAGGACGGTGAAGGGGAATCCGCTCTGCCAGGTGAGAATGGGCGCGACCGCCCAACCGCCGAGCACCTTGCGCAGCGCACCGCTGTGGTGACCGCCGGGAACTTGCCAGGTGCCGGAAAGCTTGAAGGCTTGCGGCACGTCGCTCGAGGCCGGGCCGTAGTTGAACGCACGGTCATAAGGATTGGTCTGGTAATAGCCCTGGTTGACGGACTCGGAGAAATCATTGAAGTTGCGGGACCAAGTATAGTCGGCCAAAAACGACAACCCATGGCTCATCCGCTTTTGCACCGTCAACTGCAGTGCGTTGTAGTTGGAATCGTAACCGGAGTTGATCATGCCGATGGGACCGAAATTGGGATAGGGGCGGCGCTGCTGGGTGTTGGCCTCGGTGGAGGCGCCGGGCACATAGACGGCGGCATTTATATCGGCCATCGGCTCCTGGTCGGAGGTGCCGTAGAGGTGCTCGCCATGATTGCCGAAGTAGGCGGCGCGGACCAGCAGGGTCTGGCCCAGTTGGCGCTCGAGGGTCAAATTCCAGGTCGTGATGACCGGCATTTTGAAGCCGGAAGCAAAGAAATAGGACAGCGTGGCGGGCAAGGTGAAGCTCACGTTGGAGGGCGGCAGCTTCGGGCCAAACTGGGCGGGAAAGGGATTGGTCAGCCCGGCGCTGCCCCAGGGATCGGTGAAATTGACCCCGTTGAGGGTGAAGACCGGACCGAAGGGCGCCACTCCGGCGTCGTCCTGCCAGGCGAGCGTCTCAGGCGGCTGGAAATAGAGTCCAAAGCCGCCGCGCAAGCTGGTTTTGCCGTCGGCGGTCAACTGATCGGCAAAGCCCAGGCGGGGAGCAAACTCGTCCAGGCTGCGGTACACGGTGCCCTGCGGGCAGCCGGGATCGCCGGCAAACAGCAAACC
>JBOGSL010000341.1:0-6287 GCA_050695395.1 Chloroflexota bacterium
GCGCGGACGAGAGCCGGTCTCCGAGCCCCCGACGCTGCCGCTTGCCGTCGAGCTCGATGTCCGTGATCCCTGCGGGTGAGGAGCTCGCGAGCCGGATGTGGTTGTAAGCCGCAACCAAGAACCCCGCTGTGCCGGCGGCCGGGTCGTAGACGGTCTCCCCGATCTTCGGATCCACCATCGCCACGATCGCGCGGATGATGTGCCGGGGAGTGCGGAACTGCCCGAGCTCACCCGCCTGCTTGATCTGCCTCAAGACGTGCTCGAAAAGATCGCCCTTGGTGTCCGCGTCGGCCTCATCGAGCTTGAGGCCATCGACGAGGGTCACGACCTGCGTGAGCACGGTCGGCTCGGTGATGTTGAGCCGCGCGCCGCGCATGAAGTTGGTCGCCGAGTGATCGGCGAGCTCCTCGAAGAACGGAAAGACCTCATCCTGCACGAACCGCACCAGCGCCTCCCCGGAGAAGCCCCGGGCCCACACCGACCAGCGGAACCGATCCCTTGGGATGGTGGTGTCGCCCCTCTTGGGGGCATTCAGGGGGTTGCGCAGCGTCCAGTCGCCGGCGAACAGGGTCCGGTGCTTTGATTTGAGCACCTTGGCACGCTCGCCGTTCTCGGAATCGATCCCCTCGATGAGGTAGAAGAAGAACAGGAACGAGAGCTGCTCGGCGTTCGCCATCGGATTGGGATACCCGCCGCCGAAGAGGTAGTCTCGGATCTGATCGATCTGGCGGCGCATGTCCGGGGTCAAGGGCATGGATTCACTCGACTCGTGTGGTTAGGGCAGCGTGGCATCGCCACGGTATTCATCGGAACCGGCGGCACGGTCGGCACGAGCGCCCTCTGCACCGAACACCGCGGTGTTGAGCGCGGACAGGATAGCCTCGAGCGCCTCGGTCCCGCCGAATACGCGCACGGCCTGACCGAGCCCACCCATGGACGAGAACGGCTGAAAGGCGAAGTGCCCGGCCGACACCTCAGTCCAGGTCTCGGCATTCGCGCGAATCTGGTTCCCGAGGAGCGCGAGCCACCGGCCCTGCTCTGCCGTGAGTCCCGATCGCGAAAGCAGCCAGGCCTCGAACGCCGCGCCGAGCGCATTCGCACGGGCCTCGGAGACTTCCGGGAAGACGAGGCGGCCGTCCTCATCGACCGTGACCCAAGCGCGACTCGTCGGGTCGATGTGATCGTCGACATCGACGGTGAGGAGGCGACGCGGCGGTACGGATTTCCGGGGCTTCGCCTGGGTGATCAACCCACCCTCTATGGCGCCGTCATCATCGCCGTGGAAGTCGGACACGCCCACGAAGTCGAACATCGTGAAGAGCGCCTTCCCCTTGGCCTTGCGAGTGCCGCGGCCGCGCATCTGCTGATAGAGGATCGCGGACTTGGTGAACCGGGCGAACACCAGGTTCACCACATCCGGACAGTCAAATCCCGTATCCAGCATGTTCACGGAAACTAGGATCTGCGGGAATTTCTCTTTCTTGAAGCGCTTGATCAGGGTCTCGCCGTCCGGGCTGTCCTCGGTGCCGAGCCCGGAGACCACGTAATCGGCGTAGCGGATCTCGGGCGCGGGTTTTCGGTCGGCGAAGGCCTCATCGAACAGCGTTGCGAGGGTCTCCGCGTGGCGCTTGGTCACCGCGAACACAATGGTCTTGCCCAAGAGAGGCTTTCTCTGGATGCCCTTGGCGTCGATGTAGCCCTTCGTGAGCACGTCCTTGAATTCCCGAACCATGGCCCGGTTGCGCTCCGGAATCGTGAAGCGGCGCTCGAGCGCCGAGGGGTCCACCGTCATCGGGTCCCCCTCCTTCGCGAACAGCGCCTCGAACTCCGCTCGTGTTCCGGCATCCATCGCCGTCCAGTCGAGCTCCTGGCGAGCCACGGGAAAGCCCCCTTCGGCCGCGGTCTTGACGGTCTTGGCCTTGTAGATCTGGTACGGGACCAGGTATCCCTCGCGGATCGCGTCCCTGAGCTTGTAGGAGAACGTCGGCTTCTCCACCTCGAAGAACCGCAAGGTATCCCGCACGAAGGCCCGGTCTTCCTCATCCGGCGCATCGTCATCGAGGCTCGAGACGCAGGGCGTCGCGGTGAGTCCGATCTGGATGCCATCGAAATGCTCGAGCACGCCGCGCCACTTGCCGTAGATGCTGCGATGACACTCATCGGAGAACACCAGGTCGAAGTACCCCGCCGAGTACTCGCGGTAGATGTTCACCATGCTCTGCAGCGTGGTGATGGTGATGCGCTTCTCGTCCTGGAAACGCCGCCCGCTGCGGAGCACGTAGCTCGGGTAGTCGGGAAGATATTCCGCGAAGGCATCCTCGGTCTGATTCGCGAGCGTGATGCGATCGACGATGAACAGCACCCGCGTGACAGCGTTGGCTTCAAAGAGCCGCTTGATCAGCGCCGCGGCGGTGCGGGTCTTCCCGGTGCCGGTGGCCATCTCGACGAGGAGCTTCCGCCGGCCAGCGGCAAGCTCGCGACAAAGCGTATCGAGGCAATCGATCTGATAATCGCGCTCGACGATGCGCCGGTCGACGGCAACGGCGAGCGGATCGCGTCGCACGATCGTGGTCGCGACCCGGCGCTCGAGATCCGCTTGCGAGAAGAAGGTCTTGACCCGCCTCGGGTAGGCCTCGTGCTCCCGGTCCCAGAAACGGATCTCCTCGCCGTTCGCGAGAAACACGTACGGAATGCCAAGGTGCGCCGCGTAGGCCTCTGCCTGGGATTCGGCGACACCGAGGACCGTCTCCGCGCGCTTGGCTTCGACGACTGCGAGCGCCCGGCCGTGGCGGTCGCATAGGACGTAGTCCGCGCGGGTGCCGTCGGGCATCGTGACCTCGCACCGGACGGCATTACGATCGGTGAGATCCCAACCCTGCTCCTTCAGCTGGGCATCGATCTGGATCCGCGCGAACGCCTCGTTCGTCGAGCTCATGCCCTCCCCCGTCCCACTCCCATCACTCCGACCCACCCGGTGCTCATCGCGCCAGGTACTCCCGGGGCGAGAGGATATCGACTCCGCGGAAGGGATGCAGCGTGAGCAGATCACGATCGCCGGTGAGAATTACCTTGGCCTGCCTATGGAGCGCCACCTCGAGGAATTTATCATCCTTGGGGTCGCGGCAGGCCTGGATGGGCGCAGTGACGATGACCCGCTCGGCGATACGGTTCAGGACCCGGATGAATGCCTGCCGGTCCTCCAGGGTGACGTACGGGTCGAATTTCGCCCGCGAGAGGACGTCCGCGAGCTCCTCGAGCGTCGCTTCGGACACCAGGAGCTGGCCCTCATCCACCGCCTTGCGCACGGCCTTGGCGGGCACGGACTGCGGCAACAGCAGGCGGCTGACGAGAAGATTGGTATCAGCGACGATGCGCTCGGGCTCGGGGGGCATGGTCCTCGGCAAGCAGCTGCGTGAGCTTCTTCTCGGTCAATCCCTGCTCCGCGGCCTTTCGGCCCACCCGGTCGCAAAACGCCTGGAACTCCGCGACATTGAGTCCGCGCAGCCGGTCGTACTCCGCGGGCGAGCGACTGGGTCGGCGCGAAGTGCATCGCCACCTCGCAGGTGGCGATACGGAGCTGCAGCGGTGGATCGACGATTACGGCCTGCGGCCGCGCGAGACACAGCCCGGCTGATCGCGCAGGCTCAACGAAGCGAAGCCGTAGACTGCGTTCGGGTGTGCGCCTACGGTCGCCACCATCACCGCTGATCGTCGGCGGCCGGCGCCACCTTCGGCGCCCGCTGGAGGTACTTGAGCATGTCCTTTGGCTTCGCCGTCCCCGCGCGCTCGCGCAGGAATTCCTTCGCAGTACGCAGGCAGCCCACCTTCTCGGCCACGGCGGCAGCGATGAACTGATTCAGTGAAACCCCATCACTCGCGGCGAGCTCGGCCGCCGCCTTCTTGACGGACGCGGGCAGCTTCAGCGGATACGTGCTCTTGCTCATGTCTTGATCCTCTTCAGGAAGGTCCCGGGCGTCACCACCTCGATGTCGAACTCTCCGGCCGCGGGCTGGAAGTGCCGCACATTATGAGTGACGATCGCCTTCGACCTGCCGTTCACCGCGGCCTCGAGTACGATCTCGTCGTCGGGATCGGCGAGCTGTGGACGCCAGAGAAAATGGACCTCGACGGGCTCGGCCGCGCTCGCGAACGCGGCCATGAAGCCGGCGATGGCCTTCTCGTCCATGCCGGTCGCCAAGCGCTGCTCGGGGCGCTTCAGCACCTCCTCGTACTCGAGGAAGAGCGCCGTCGTCACGAGCGGCACCAAGCGTTCCTCGGCGACGAGCTCCAGGAGGCGATTACTGGCGCCAAGGCGGCTGCGCAGCCCCGCGACGATCACCGAAGTATCGAGAACAACCCGGGGCAGATCCATACGATATGACATCCTATACGATGTCACCTCTCATGGGAAGCCGCCCGGCTTCCACGCCCAAGCCTTCCTGCCGGCGCGAAGGGTGGGCGGGAGCGGCGGCGATCATGGAGCGGTATTCGCCGGCCATCAGCGCCCGTGCCCGGCGGATGAGATATCGCACTTGGGCACGGAGGGCGCCGTCCGGCTGCCATCTGCGGGCGACGGCGGCACCTCCGAAGAGCGCGACCGCGAGCTCGCGCTGGGACGCTCCGGCAGCCAGCCCATCGAGCACCTGCAGCGATCGGACGTGTAAGAGATCGGCGCGGCCGGGGGCGCCCGCACAAGGATTCCTGCCCGCTCGGGGAGGGCGGAATCAGCCCACGGAGCTTGTTCAGCACGGCCCAGGCTGCTCGGTGATCGCCAGTCGCCGGGATCTGGTAGGCGAATCGATCTTCGGCGGTCAGGCGCTCTCCCAATCGTAGTTGTACCTCGTGCGGCAATAGTCGGACGACGAGCCGAAGCCCGCTGCCGTCATCGAGCAACATCTTCCGACCGGCAAGGCGCCAGAGGGAAAAGCGTTCTGCGGCCGTTGCGTGCATGTGCGCGGGGCGCACCTCGTCTCGTACCACGGTGACCGGTGGTGGCGCGCCGATCACCCAGACCGGCGAGGCCTCCCGCGCATCGAGCCGCGGGTCGACCAACGTAGCGACTCCCCGCCGTGCGGCGATGCGTGACGAGACGCGGAGGCCCCACCTGGAGCGAGCGTGGGAAGGACGAGCGGATGGGACGGTGCCAACCGCCGGGCTGACTCTGGAGCTCTGAGCCTCGAGTGTCACGCGCAACCCTTCCCCCAACGCTTGGCGAAGCGGACATGGCGCCAGCGCCGACGCAATCACGCCGCGTCTCGTCCGTGAACAGCACGACGGTTCTGTGTCGTGCGCTCGATGCGCGTGGTTGCCGTCACGGCAACACCTCCCAGTGGCCGCCCTTCTGCGGCTCGACGAATCGCAACCGGCCCGCCTTGACGAGCTTGCTGCTCGCCATCTCGACCGCGCGGACTGAGCGGCCCACGACCGCGGCCACCTCGGCCAAGGTCATCCGCGGGTTCTCGCGCAATAGCTCCAGCACGGCATCGGCAGTTTTCACCGAAGCTTTCACCGAAGCTTTCCCAGCCGGTTCGGTGAACCGACCGACCCTCTAATCAGCAATGATCCAACCGCGACCATGTGGAATCCGTTCGAGCAAGCGTGGAGCGGCAGTGGGTGACCGCAGCCTACCCCCGTTGCTGGCAGTCGCGGACACCCGCACAGCGCTTGAAATCGAGCAAGCGGACATTCCGCCATGGACTCCGGTAACTTCAGGGTCTTTCCCGCTCCGTTCGGCCCCGCGATAACAATGCAGCGCGGTTTGCGGCTCCGCTGTGTTATTTGGCGCTGGATCATTTCGGAGACAGCAGGGTCGCGAATACCTTCTCGTAACCGTCCGGGGGCTCCAGACTATTTTCGCCGGACTTTTAATCGCTGCAGAGCACCACCCGCGCTCAGGGTATAGACGAACGGCCGGGGCTCGCTCGTAGAGATGTTGACTATCTTCTGTAGCTTCGAGCTGATGACGTCCGCGGACTGCTGAGCGCTGGCTTGACCCGCAGTGAGCACAAAGGCGGCGACGCGCGCGGTACGCAGCGACTCGAGCTCGAGCGGACGATGACGGACCCGCTGATCGCGCATGAGCACGATCCAGCCCTGAGCCCCGGCCAGACGCAACCATTCCGTATCCGGCGTTCCGAAGGGGACGTCAACACCGGGACGGCGGATCTGCCCGCCTGCCTTTTCGAGGGCCTCGGCGAGAACGCGTGAATAGATAGACTCGTCGAGGTAGAAGACCGCCGACTCAAGCCGCTTGGCGGTCGAGCTCGCAGCGGAGCGCTTCCTCGATC
>JBOGSL010000342.1:0-2691 GCA_050695395.1 Chloroflexota bacterium
GCCGATCGGCGGCGGACAGCAGCGAGTAGCAGCCCACGCCCCGCTCGCCGAGATGACGCACTACGCCACGGCGCTTCGCTCGATCACGCAGGGCCGCGGCAACTTCACCATGGAATTGCTCGATTACGAGCAGATGCCTCCTCACGAGGCCGACAAGGTAATAGCCGCCAACGGCAACCATTCCTGATCGTTCGTGGGCGAGATTCTCACGGGAACGTCGAGCTGGACGGATCCCACACTCCTGTCCAGCGGCTGGTATCCGCCTGACGCTGACAACGCCGCCGAACGGCTGAAGTTCTACGCCTCCCGCTTCTCGGTTGTGGAGGTCGACAGCACCTACTACGGTCTGCCGTCCGAGCGCACAGCAGTTCTCTGGGTTGATCGCACGCCGGACTCATTCACCTTCGACTTCAAGGCGTTCCGGCTCTTTACCGGTCACCCTACCCCTCTACGTGCGCTCCCCAAGGGTGTTCGCGAGGATCTCCCGCAACGCCTGCGAGACAGGTCCTCGGTGTATCTCAAGGACCTGCCGCGCCCGCTCATCGATGACACCTGGCGGATGTACCGCCAGGCCCTCAGTCCGGTACACAGCGCCGGAAAGCTGGGAGCGGTGTTTCTGCAATTCCCCAAGTGGTTCTTCTTCGGCCGCGACAACATGAAGGTTATCCTTGCGGCACGCGAGCAAGTCCCGGATTATCCGGTCGCCGTGGAATTTCGGCAGCGTTCCTGGATGGAGCCGGAGCATCGCGAGGAGACGCTCAGCTTCTTGCGGGAGCACGACCTGAGTTATACCTCAGTTGACGAGCCGCAGGGGACGGTTGCCAGCGTGCCTCCCATCGCGGCGGCCACGAGCCAGTTGGGTGTGGTCCGCTTTCATGGCCGGCGCACCGAAACATGGGATCAGCGCAACGTGGGTGTAGAGGAGCGCTTCAAGTACTGCTACAGCGAGGCCGAGCTCGAGGAGTGGGTGCCGAAGATTGAAACACTTGCCGGCGAAACGCGTCAGGTCCATGCCCTCATGAACAACTGCTACTCGGACTACGGTGTCCGAAACGCCCAGCAGCTGGCGCTGCTCCTGGAGCGAGCCGGAGGAGCATCCGTTTCGGGGTGACGAAGTCGTAGAACCGGACCGATGGTAGGTGGCAACGTGCGAAACAGTAGCGGGCTCGCCCTAAACCGCTCGCCGCATCACTTCGCCGGACGGGAACCCAGCGGCGAGACCGCGTAGAACACACCCGCAAGAAAGAGGAGGACGATGCTGGCTAGCGGACTTATGAACGAAATCGCGAAGTCCACCAGGTAGAGAATGGGACCCACAGCCAGGAGCACCGTTATCGCCTGGACCGCCGCTCGATCCACCTCGTCTCCCAGCAGCCCGTTGTGGGCCGCGTAGTGCCATCGAACGTTCCCGAGCAACGCGCCGATGACGAAGATGCCGCTGTAAATCGCGATAGCTGTTGGTCTCTCTGCGGAACTCTCGAGATACCGGGCGAGAAGAGCTGTGGGGAACGGTAGGGCAGCAACCCACATCAGGAACACCACATTGATCATGAGGAAAAGATGATCGGTATAGCGGATGAGCTGGAACATCCGATGGTGCTGTGCCCAGATTGTCCCGATGATGAGGAAACTGAGTACGTAGCTGAGGTAAGCGGGCCATTGCTTGAGGAGCGCTCCGAGCAGCCCGTGCGATACCGCCGGTTCGCGAAGATTGAGGACCAGCAGCGTGACGGCGATGGCGAAGACGCCGTCACTGAAGGTGAGGAGACGGCCCACGCCGTTCTCCCCAAGCGCAGCCTGCTCCTCGGTCACAGGATCTCCTTGGGACGGTGGGGCTAGCGTGGCCGTCGTGGCACTCGCAGCGGTACAACCGCTGGTCCATCATGCCCTATATGGCGCAACCTCAGCAGCCCGCCGACGAATCGAGAACCTGCGGAACGGGCCGCTAGGGCGTCGAGCACGCTCGTGGCCCCAGCTAAGGAGAAGCGATCAACCTACAGCTCGCTCGGGTGCCCTCTCCGCGGATCCCTTTGCCATGTCCCGTCGCCGGTTTTACAGTTGTCGCAGGGCGGGAACCGCACGTTCCCTTCCGCGGTTGTCCATAGCTCTCCGCATGCCGTGCAGCGATACGTCCCCGGTCCCGGCACCAGCTCGCCCTTTCGGTACGTTTCGGCTTGCATGTCTACGTCTCTCCTCCTTTCGCCACGGCCGCCTCTTCCGGCTGCCGAGCGCGCGAGCCACGCATCTTTGCTCGCGGCTGAGCTTTGCCGACCACGGCCGCATCGAGCACCTGGTCCATCTGGTCGGCTAGGGTGAAGGTCAGCTCGTTTCGCACTTCCTCGGGAATATCATTGATGTCCTGCTCGTTCTCGCGCGGAAGGATGATCCTCTTCACGCCCGCCCTGTGCGCCGCCAGAACTTTCTCTTTCACGCCCCCAATGGGGAGGACGTGACCGCGCAGGGTGATTTCGCCGGTCATTGCCGTCCTTTTGTCGACCTCGCGTCCGGACAGAACAGAGATTAAGGCTGTGCCGATTGTTACACCGGCCGAAGGGCCGTCCTTGGGGATGGCGCCAGCGGGCACGTGAACGTGGAAATCATGCTTCTCGTAGAAGTCGTCGGGAAGGCCAAGTGAGGCCGCTTCGGAGCGCGCGTAAGTCATGGCTGCGCGGGCGGATTCCTGCATCACGT
>JBOGSL010000343.1:0-1945 GCA_050695395.1 Chloroflexota bacterium
ACAGTGAGTGTTGAAATGTAAATCATCACCAAGGAGTTCCAAATATGTCGCCAGAAGTTAATACCGGACTTAAAATCAATCAAAAACCAAACAAACCAATGCGGCGGCGTATGGGCAGCGTCTTGTCTTGTCTTGCGCTTGGTGTAGCCTCTGGTGCTTGTGGGGTTACGGGCAGCGAGCCGTTGCAGTCCAACCCAAACCAAACTTCAACTACAGCAAAAACTCCAGAACTAACGCTCAAAAATAATTTGTGTCAATTTATTTCCAAATCTCAGGTTAAACAACTACTGGGGGTTACTGCTGTACCGCCGGCTGCCGGAGTACTTGATTTTGGGTCACAAAACTGCGTTCAAGAACAGGCTCAAACGGGCGGTAACCAAGGAATATACGCAAAAACACCCGATCAATTTTTTAATAATCCCGGCATTAGTGGCGCCGTCTGGAGCGGCAACGACTTGAATGGCACATTATTAATACAAGACTCTCCAAATACCGAAACCTACACTCCAAAAACACTACTTAAACCATCGTCAGACCCGTCTACCGTTGGTCATTATGCTGCTATAGGCGATGTCGCCGGCTATCCAGCCTATCAATTTGTAGCCGGTTTTGATAATGGCAAGCTTGGTGCGCTCGAATCAAACAATTTACCAAGCGAGATGGTCGTTATTAGCCCCAATACTGAGAATGTCAAAATATTTGTTTTTAATAAAATTATATATCCTGCAAATCATTACAGCACCGACATACAGACACAAACAACCATATCTACAGAGCAAGCTATTAATATAGAAAAAACTATAGCTAGCGAGCTAATCCCGGCCGACTTGGTACACTAAACCAAAAACTAAATAAAGTCTCGTTTTAGTAACCGTTTTCTAGCTTTTAAGCGGCATAATTACATGAACGTAATCATCGGCCGCTGGATCTTTAAGTGCTGAGGGTTCCAGCTTGCCATTAAAGCAAAAACTAACCTCATCGCCATTGAGCGCCTGTAAACCATCAATTAAATAGCGCGAGTTAAGTGTGATTGAGCCGCCGCCGGCCACTTTGGCATCAGCGCTAGCGTTGTTTTCGCCGAGCTGCGAAGCGACCGAATGAATGCTCAAAATTGATGTTTTTTCGTCAACTTTTATCGTTACGCTGCCGCCGCTTTCGCGGGCAAACAGACTGGAAATTTTCGTAACGTTTAATAATTCGGCGCGCTTCAAAGTGGCTGTCGTGGTAAATTCCTGGGGAATTAATTTGCGGTAATCCGGATAATTGCCTTCGATTAGCCTAGCCACCAATTCCACATCACCAGCCTGGAATAGCACTTGCTGATCGTTGTAAGTTATTTGCGTCTCACCATCTATATCACCCAAAATACGCAGTAAATCGGCTAGCGCCGTCGCCGGTATGAGTAGACTAGTGTCTTGTTTGGTTTTAGATAGCGCCCTTTCGGCTAGCCGGTAACTATCGGTTGCCACTATAAACAAAATTCCGTCCACAACATGTAAATAAACTCCGGTTAGAATAGGCCGCGAGCCGTCGCCACTGGCCGCAAAAATAACTTGTTGCAAGGCTTTTTTAAGAATGTCGCTGGCTATTTTGAGGGTTTTTTCGGAAGTTATAGTCGGCATAATTGGGAAGTCTTGGGCGGCCACACCATTAATAACTGATTGGTATTGGCTGGTCGTTACGTGTAGTTTGTAGTCCTCTAGGTTAAGCTCGACCACGCCACTCGGCAGGCTGGCAATAAATTCCTGCATCAGCCGAGCCGGAACGGTTATAGCGCCCTCCTGGGTAATTTTAGCACCGATGTAATGAGTAATGGCAATATCCAAATTAGTGGCCGCGATACTTAAACGGTTGCCGGTAGTTTGAATTAAAATATTGCCCAATATCGGCAAAGTGCTGCGGGAATTAGCCACTCGAGCGACACTGGAAAGGGCTTTGTTTAGGT
>JBOGSL010000344.1:0-6953 GCA_050695395.1 Chloroflexota bacterium
CTGCTGGGGAGTGAGGGACGGCCAGGAGCCTCGCGGACTCCGATTACCCACCTCGTGGCGCTGATGGACGCTTCCACAGGCGATTTCGCCTTCGACATCGACAATTAACGGCTGAGCGAGACACCCTGAGGGACTGGGGCGGATCCTCCTACGCGACCATCTGAGTTGAGCGACACCGATGAGAGCCAGGGGGTTCCGCTATCTAGGAGATTGCCAAGGCAAAGCCGGCGCACACGGCACGGGAGATTCGCCTGTCATACCAGCGCTTCTTTACCCCTATTCGGCCGGTTGGAAGCACGGATCAGATCGATCGCCGCCTCGGGGGCACATTCGTGAGGATCGTCGACCCCGCTCTCCACCCTTCGGAATCGGTCGCGTGTGCCGACGAGCGATCATCCACGACCGCGATCTGTCGTGTGGTGCCCTGGAAATACACTCTCCAGAACCCGTGATTTCACGGGCGCGGCGCAAGACTTCGCTCCGTACACTGTTGTCTATTAACGATGAATGTGGGGAGGGAAAGAGAGACAAGCGCCCCGTCAGAAAGGATGCCGAGGAACTCAGAATCACTCAGGAATGCTTGAGTGACGCGCGGTGGGCGTGTCGAAGGTTTGGCACGCTCGAACTCCAGACACTTAACGCATTGACCATCGTGTAGGAGAGAATCATGAAGGGATCCCAGTTACGTCGACTCGCGCTACTCGGAAGCCTATTGGGAATTTTCGCAATGTCTCCCGGCGGTTCGTCTGTCCATGCCGCGTGCGCGGCGGCTTCATGTCTACCTGATCTGTCGGGAACAGGCACCTTGATAGTGCGCGCTATAGATGCGGCATCCGGCGGGAGTGTACCCAATGCGAGCGCGCGCATCGTCCCTGAGTCCTCAGCCCTCGGCACCGGCACAGCCGGTGCAACCTCGTCGGATGGGCTTACGCCGCCGTACTCGTTCCCCGCACCGGGAGCTTCATCGGCTTTCCAGTCCGGAACAGTGTTCTGGACAAGCGTAGACGTCACGGTGAGCGCCGTGGGCTATGAAACTTTCGTGGATCAGGGGGTCAAGATCTTGAATGGCCAAACGGGCACAGAAGAGGCCATCATGGTGCCCGGCAGTGGCACCTTCACGGCCACGACCCTGCGCCGACCCCCTTCTTTGCTAACAGAAGCGGTGCCCAGGCATTCGTGGCGCAAAATCTCCCCGCCGCCGGCTCCTCACCGCCGACCACCCTCACCACCGGACCCGTAGTGCAATCACCGCAGGTCCCTTGTTGCGGCAATCCCTACAGCCAACCTGCAAATATCACGGTGCACTTCGGCTCGCCATCGTGCTATACGTGCGCGAATGTCACTTACAGCTTCAGCGACTACACTAAGCACGCCCTCCCGGCGGAATGGATTGCTAGCTGGGGCAACTCGCCAAACGGGATGGCGTCCCTAAACTTCGGCGCAATCGCGGTACGTAGCTACGCGAATTACGACATCTACACCTGCAAGTGGCGCTGCCAGGGTAGGAATTTTGACATTACCGACGACCCCGGGTACGATCAGAGCTGGTCGAATACCACCTACGCTAACACGGACACTGCTGTCGCCAACACCCCTCACTTTAACCTCCAGGATTACTCAGTCGACCCGTATAGGCCCATCAACGATCAATATCGAGCGTATACCGGGTGTCAGTCGAGTAGTGGCGGCGAGCCCTACCTCCCGTCAATACGAGACCAGGTTCAGTGCGATCACGGAGTAGGGAATTACATTGGACCTGGCGCCTCGCAGTGGGGCACCTACTGGTGGGCGACCGAGTACAGCAACACGAAGGAATGGATGACGAGCCATTACTACACCAGCAGCACCAGCATAGTCACCATGTGACCTGCCCGGATCAAAGCCGACCCGGGGAGCCGCGGCGGGCACCGCGCGGCTCCCCTCCCGGGCATCCCCTTTCCTTTGGAGACATCACCCTGGAGCAGCCGATGATCAAAGCTCTAGCCCGCTCCGTTGCAATCCTCATCTTGGCTACTTGCACCGCAACCGCAGTCGCCGCACACACGCCCCGGTCCGGGCACCACATGCCCCCCGCCACATCGCATCCCTTGACTTCGGACGGCAATGCTGCGTTCGTGGCATTCTCACCCAACGGAGGGCTCGCTCTCTACCGCGACCCTGTGCGTCCTAACGGCGGCTCCCTGTGGCTGACCTCGATTAGGGGCCGCCTGCGACGTGTTATTTCCCCCCGCTCGCTACAGGTGGAGGATGCGACGTTCACGCTCGACGGCCGCCACATCGTCTATCGCCTGACAGCCCGGTGCTGTGCACCTGCCATCTACCGTACCAATCTGGAAGGGAGCCACACCACACGCCTCGCCCCAGCCGGGTTCCATCTCCTTGATACGGCGATTGACGAGGATGGCTCCGAGATCCTGACAAACGCCTTGCTAAGCGACGGTCGGCTCGCCCTCTACCGCGGCCGGTGGATCTTTGCGCTACAGCCTCTTAACGGCAACGTGGCTCCGCTAACTAAGGTACCCCTCCCCCAATCGACCCCCCTCGGGAGCCGGCTTCCCGCCGTGGCCATATCCCCCGACGGAAAGTGGTTGGCAGTCATTGGCGGTCGGGGAGTCTTAACCATTCGGAGTTTGAAGACGGGTGCAGTGCACCGCATACCAACCCAATCCTCACGTATACGGGCCGTGAGCCAGCTTTCGTGGTCTCCGAGGAGTTCGGTCCTCCTCTACGAAACGGGCAGCGCCATGGGCGCCGTGAAGACAGTGAACATCTTCAGCGGACGGAGGCACACTCTCACGCGGATCGCGATGAGTACCGTCAACAATTTCGCGTGGTCTCCACGTGGGAATGCGGTCGCCTTTGTCGAAGCCCCAACTGGCACTAACGTGGGGCTCAAGAGCGAGATTCTGATCCGTGAAACCGATGGGCCAGGCCTATGCCGATTGGACGGCGCGCGTGTGACCGGTAACTACGACTTGGGACGCGACCCAGGTCAGACGTCACCGGTCTGGTCACCCGAGGGAAGCAGGATCGGGTACACGAGGCTACGTTTGGCACGCGGCGAGCCCCCGGAGGCGAGAAGCGCCTCCGACGCATGGATCGCCGAGGTTAGGCCCTGTCGCTAGAACTGGAGGTTGAGCTATCGCAGGAACGCAAAGACGATCGACGCCACGGCTGCCCCAAGTATGGCCACTGTTGCTACCTGCAGCCGCGTATGATCACCCAGTTCGACACGCGCCCATCACACGACAGCGACGATCGGGGCCAGGGTCCCGAAGCTAGGCCCAAATAAGATCGGTGACTACTTCAGCGCGTGCACTGCCGTCAAAGGAGGACCCATCTGCTACGGGCACTGGGTGGAGGAGGATATGCTCGAAATCGGTTACAAGACCGTCCAAACCCGGTAGCACAAGTCCGCTAGCGATGAATCCGGAGCGACTGGACGAGTTGGAGGACGAGCTTGTCGCCCGAATGCGGGCGAGCCGCGAGTTCCCGAGGACACAGCTACAGAGCGCCATCTCGCTCGTGGTTTCCTGCACCAGATCAACCTCTCCGACTTCGTCGGCCATCTGCCAGCCCCGCACCGAGAGTCAGGGCTTGGGTTGCAGCTCCTCTTCGGGCTGGCCGTCGGGGTCACCTTGGGAGTGATCCGCTGTGTACTCGTCGTGCTGGCCAGGATCCTTGGCCTCTACTGATGTCAATTTGCGGCTGAAAGTGGGGCAGCCGCAACCCACATGCTCTTGATGGGCCCGTAATGGGCCTGGGCTAGGGCCACCAACCTCTGCCCGCCACAGCACTGGAGAGTTCGGGGTGATGGGTAGACGAGGCCTCCTGAGCGACCGTCGGCAAGGCTTCCGCAAGTTTCCGGCGCCTGAAAGCGGGAGAACCCGTTTTTGGGCGCCATATACAAGCCGTAGCCAATCGTGAGCTTCCTCTTATGCGAATGGCGGCGACTTCGTGGGCAGCCATCTCCGTAACCGTCGCCGTTGTGCCTAGCCCACATCGCTCTTGATCACGCCGCACCCCGTAAAAATACGGGCCCCAAAACCGGGGTTTCTACAGGCGCGAGAGAAGCAGATCGAGCGTACGCTGATGTCTGGGAGGGCTGATCTATACAGACGACTCTGGCGAGGAGAGGAGAGCAAGCGAGAATCAAGCCAGTTCTCGGCACTAAGTGCGATCTCTATAACGAACAAGCGGTGTTCACGGCGAGGTGTCCACCGCGCGTGCTGCCCGCGACCAATCCAATCACGGGAGGAAGCCCAAGTGAACATTCGACATTTCTTTCCACTCGCTGCGGCGCTCATGTGCCTGCTGCTCCCACTGACAGCCGGGGCAAGTGCCAATGCTGAGAGCCAAGCCAACACCGCAATAAGCCTGCCATTCAGCGCCGCGACGCCAAACTGTGTGATCCGACTGGCGCCTGTCCAACCTGGGCGAACGAACTCGGCTGCTTCGGCTGTTGGGTGCTTTTCGACATTTTCGGGCGCGATATCAGCTGCCACAGGCGGCCGAGTGCACCTTCCATCTGATATGGCGCCAGCAGATCTGACCGCCGCGATGCTTACAAGTGGCCCCTACGTAACCAGCACTTGCCTCCCGGATTGCAGTGGTACAGTTCTCGGCGTTGATTACGACAACTCCTATCTGGTGGGCGATAGCCTTACCTACACCACCAATAACAGCGCCGAGTGCACGGGGGGAGCAGCGAACTACTACTTCTCCATTCTCCCCTCGCAGTGGAACGATACCATCTCATCGGGAGTGGCCTACGGACACTGCCGGAACTTCAGGCACTATCCGGGCACAGATTTCAAGGGCACGCCGATCGACTGCACCCAGACGTGCAACACCATGGGTGCCATGAACGACAAAACACTGTCAGTGTCGTTCAAATACAATTAACACGAGAAGCTGAAGCGTATACCTATGCGGCGAGATGGGTCGCCATTCATCTCGCCGCATAGGCACGCGCGGCAGGTGAGCCGGATAGACGCAAGGGAGTCGCGTCAAGTTAAAGGACTGCGAGGTGGATCATGGCAGGAGAACGCGAGGAGCTGCACGACGAGTTGAGGGCCATTATGGCGGCGCGGGATGAGCTGTCCCCGGACGCTGACGATCATCTTGTCGAGGTTTTTCTTGATCGGTTCCAAGAACGGTATCCAGTAGAGCAGGGGCGGCGGAAGCTGCGCCTAGCAAGACGCCTGTCATGGGCCCTTCGCCTCACTCCAAGGAGAGCCATCGCGGCTCTCGGCGTCGCGCTTGCGTGTACGTTTATCGGAGTCGGGGCGACAGCCGCACTGCCGCACCTGGAAGGGGTGGCACAACCGCAGATCTTCAAGGAAGAAATGACGAGAACCTACCCTGACCAGCGGGCCTTTCGGAAGGACTTACCGAGAGAGCGGCAAAGAGGCTTCCAGTTTGAGGTCGTGCGATTGACCGGACGCAGTGGTGGCAGAAGCGCCACAGCAATATACGCCGAGTGCGGGAATGGCCAGGAGCTCGTGACGTGTCCCCAAGACATGCTTCGCCACAGCGATGTGCCCTTCAACGGTTGACGTCGCCAGTGCTGCCGCTTTCTGCCGCGGTTCGTACATCGCTTTCCAGCGCCTGCCGCGTCACAATGGCTCGTCGCTCGCGTTGTAGCTCGGCAGCCAGATCCTCTTCCGTATGGGAGTGGAGCTTGTACGTCGAGGCGAAGATCTGGCTGTCGTCCTCGGGAGGGGCATAGAGGACGATAGCTTCGCTCTTGGAGTTGCGGAGGATGATACCACCGGTAGAGTTCTCTCCTTCAATGGCGAACTCGCAACGCAAAGGACTCGCTAAAGAACAAGCTTTCGACGAGCGCAAAGTCATTAGTCCAGTACGGTTCATGCTCATATGGGGATTCGCTCGACCCTGCATTGACATATGCTTGGAGCGACGCTATCAGAAAGTGTCGTTCCGCGCAAGCGCGGTCGAGATGCCACGAGAGTTCAGAGAAGCGGAGACGGTCGAACGTCTGAAGCTGCTAGCATGTCGCGGATTGTCTTTGCCTGCTGTCTGTCTGTCGAGGAACGGGACACGCCCGAGACGGTGCACGCGATGACCAGGGACGGAAATTCTGCCTCTTTTCGTCCGAACGCGCACCCGTCTACCGCAGCATCGTGAAGACTATGGCTGCAACCGCTATCCCCTCCATAGCTCCCGCGGCCACCTGCCCTGGCGTGTGATCGCCCACTTCCACCCGTGCCCACACGACAAGCGCAACGAGTGGAGCGAAGAGAGCAAACATCGGCCCGAAGACGATCACGAGTATCGTGACAGCACCAGCAACAACAGCCACGTGGATCGAGATCTTCCAGACGAAGGTGATCAGCGTCGAGATGCCAAGCCCCACCGCCATGGCGACCACCAGAGCGAGCAACTCTCGCGGGGCACCGAAGATCAGCAGCAGCACGACATCGACCAGCACGGAGACGATGGCGACGCCAAGAGGCAATGGGCGCTGCTGACGAAGACGGACATGATGATCCGTGAAGCGGCGGCGGCGCACGCCGTAGAGGAGATAGAGAAGGGGGATCAGCACTGTGAAGAGGACGGTGAGGAAGCCCCACCAAGCTGCCTCGAGAACCGACGAGGTACTGTGCCATGCAATTAGCAGCAGGAGTGCGGCGGCGACTGGAGCCGGAGCTAATACTTCCGTCACAAGGCGGGCGAAGCGACGCTGATTCATTACCGTCTTGGGAACAAACGCCGCATGCCGGCCGTGCTTTCGTCTCGTTCCATCCGTCGGAGAACAGCGCCTACGATCCAGGAGTGGCGGTAGTAGTACGCGACCTGTTCGAGAGCCGCAACTTCTGTCCGTATGTTAGTGCCCCCGATGGGAGACATGGATACGTGAGACGTGCCTCCGATGTTGCTACCTGCAGCCGCGTATGATCACCCAGTTCGACACGCGCCCATCACACGAC
>JBOGSL010000345.1:0-3449 GCA_050695395.1 Chloroflexota bacterium
GGTGGTAGCGAAATTCGCAGACGGTAGTGGCTGAATTCAAGCGAAGGCGCTTTTACCAACCGCCATCCGAGCAGCGCCGCCTCGCCAAGGCTAAGGCGGAGAAGCGGGCACGACGCGCACAGATGAAGCGCGAGCGCAACGAACGCCGCCGCGGTTAGCACATCCGCGACACACATGACCGAGGAGCAGCCTCCTCCGAATGACGAACCGCCCGAACAGGACGCCGAAAATCCGGCCACCGAAAAGGGCATTGAGGCGACACTCGACCAAGACGTTTGACACAATGGCACGAGTGTACTACTATTGCGTCGAAGGCTCCCCGTTTAGCGGAACCGTTTGGAGGTTGGATCGTGGCCACCGCCGTTCCAGTCTCGACCGAAATCCTCGAGGAACGTCTCGAACGCGGCGCGGAGTTGCTCTGGGAGCGCGAGCGACAGAGCAAGACGGACGCCGAGTACGAGGCGTGGCTTGAGGTATGGCTGAAATTGCTGGACGAGTACCAGGCGGCTAGCTCGACAGCAGCTTCCCGATAACCAGACCCGCGCCTGTCCCAATAAGGCCGACCAGCACCATCTCCGCGCTGCTTCGCAGCCAGAAGCGCCCGCTATTCCGTGCCCTCACACGCCCGGTGACGGCGAGTGCAAGCAGGGACAGCGCTGCCGCCTCCACTTGCGACGGGCCGACCCGCGCTATGAACGGAAGTATTGGCAGAAATGCCCCTCCGGCGAATGACACGGCAACGATCCCTCCCACTTTCCACGGGTTGCGGAACTCACCCGGACGCAGCAGCAGCTCGTCCTGAATCAGACTCTGCAGCCAGCGGTGGCGATCTGCCGTCAGGTGATCGACGATGCTGCTGAGCTGCGGGCCGCTGAAGCCTTTCTCCCGGTAGATCCGTCGAAGCTCTTCACGCTCCTCGTCGGGCTCGTGCTCGATCTCGTAGCGCTCCACCGCAATCTGATGCTCCGCTGATTCCCGCTGGTATTGGGACGCCATAAAGGCGCCGAGAAACATCGCCACCGCTCCCGCCAACATCTCCGCCAGCCCGGCCAGGACAACGCGCGCCGTGCCGGCCGCTCCGGCGACTCCCAGCGCAAAGACCAGCGTCGTGACGATGCCGTCGTTTAGGCCGAGAATGACATCGCCCAGAAACTGGCGCGGATGACGGTGGCCCTCGGCCAGAACATCCCATCCCATGCGCCATTATCCGTCCGAAGGTGTGCGGATAGACCGGGCAAGGGGCTCCGACGATGCTCGGGGGCGGGACGAGTTTGTAGAGACGGAAGATGGTCATCGTTGGCTCATGACACCAACCCGCTAAGTAGTGGATAATGCGGCGAGGGTACGGATAGTGCAATACGACGCGAAGATGGACACCCAAGAGGCTCGCTGGCTCGCACGGGACATGGCGCTGCAGGCGCTGGAGATCGTACAACGACTCGCCGACGGCCGACGCGTGATGCCGGACGAGCGTCTGCGACTGCGTAAGATCGGCGGCCAGCTGCGCGAGCTGCTACCCGATGCGGGGTATCCGGCCGAGGCGGTTTGGCGAGGGGTCCAGCGGAGCATCATCGGCCTGGATACTGCCGACCAGGGCGCGGATTCGTACTTCTGGCAGGATGTTGCCGCCGATCTCCGCCGCGGCATGGAAACGCTTTCCTCCCTGGTTCAGCCTGCCGGCTCCCAGCCGGACGTAAATCTCGTCGGTTGAGACCCCGTCCCGAAAAGATGGACGGCGCAGCAATCGCGAACGCGGATGACCTTCTGAGCGATCTCAACCAGCAACAGCGCGAGGCCGTCACGCACGCGGGATCTCCTCTCCTGGTGCTGGCCGGTCCGGGTAGTGGAAAGACCCGCGTCCTCACCCGGCGCATCGCCTATCGGGTGGGCTCTGGTGTCCCGGCAAACCGCCTCCTCGCCATCACATTTACCAACAAAGCCGCCCGCGAAATGCGCGACCGGCTGCCGTCGGTCGGCGCCACCATCGGCACGTTCCACGCCGCCGGCAACTCGATTCTGCGAAGGCACGCACACCACCTGGGCTATCGACGGGACTTCTCGGTTCTTTCGCCCAGGGAGGCGCGCCGTCTCCTGCGGCGCGCCCTGGAGCAAACGGGGACGAACCTGGACGCCGGCAAGGCGGCACACGCCGTGGGCGCTTTCAAGAACGGAGCCGAGCCTGCCCTGATTCCGGGCCAGACGGGCATCAGCGAGGAGGCGCTGCAGCAGATCGCGCACGCTTACCGCAAGCAGCTTCGCGCGGCAAATGCCGTCGATATCGACGACCTGCTGTACCTCTCCGCATATCTATTGGCCAATGATGAGCATGTCCGCCGGTTCTGGCACCGTACGTGGCCCGAGATTCTGGTCGATGAGTACCAGGACACGGGCACTCTGCAAAACCGCTGGCTCCGACTTCTCGGCGGACCAATGTTCGCGGTGGGCGACGAGGACCAGTCCATCTACGGGTGGCGTCAAGCCGACTCGCACAACGTTCTCCGGTTCACGCAAGACTTCCCCGGAGCCCGCGTCATGAAGCTGGAGGAAAACTACCGCAGCGTCAAACACATCGTGCGTGCCGCCTCCAGCCTCATCGAGCACAACAAGCTGCGGTTCGAAAAACACCTGTACACCTCCAAGCCGGCAGGCGCGATGCCCGTCGTCTATCGGGCAGGCGACGAGCTGGAAGAAGCGGAATGGGTGGCCCGAGAGATTTGCCGGCTGACGGGTGCGGGTCTCTCCCCGCGCAGCATCGCCATCCTCTACCGAGTGAATGCACAGGCAAGGGCGCTGGAAGATGCTCTGGCGCGTCACTCAATTCCGTACCAGGTCTTGGCCGGGACGGGTTTCTACAGTTTGCCCGAGATTCGCCGCGTGGTCGCCTATCTTCGGCTAGCGGCGGACCCCGGCAACGATGACGCGCTCGCCGTCCTTCTGGAGGCGATTCCAGGCGTCGGACCGAAGCGTCTGGATGCGATGCGAAGCCGGGCCGAGGAGCGAGGCCAAACACTACTGCGGGCCGTCGGTGAGGGCGGGAACACGACCCTCCGCTCGCGCCTCAATGGACTTCTCGCCGACCTGCATACCTTGCTTGACATGCGCGAGAGTTCCGCAGCCTCGATCCTGGACCGAACAATCGACATCGTCGACACAGGACTTGCAGGAACCGAGCTCCAACTCGAGACGGCACGCGAGAATCTGGCCGAGCTTCGCTCTCTCCACCTCGAGCTGGAGCGCGACCGCATCACGCTGGCTCAGCTCATCGAGCGGCTCGTGCTGGCGGAAGATCCGCGCAGGAAATCCGAGGGGGTTAACCTTCTGTCGCTACACGCGGCAAAGGGCCTGGAGTTTCCGGTTGTCTTCGTAACGGGCGTGGAGGAGGGACTACTGCCGCACCGCCGCTCTCTCGGCAGCGATGAATCGATCGAGGAGGAGCGGCGCCTGCTCTA
>JBOGSL010000346.1:0-5109 GCA_050695395.1 Chloroflexota bacterium
CCCCATCATTCGATCATGCAACGACCAGCCGGTTAACCGGCTGGTCTCGACAAACCCGGTGGCAAACCGGCCATCAACTCATATCTCGAGGAGAGATGAAGCTCCTGGTTGATGGACCGTCTCGATCCCCAACGCACTCCCTCGAGATCCGCCTGCCTTTAACTATACCCGCCGCCTCATTCCTTACGCGGGAGTCTCTACGCTCTCCCCAGAATCAACCTGGCCACCGCGCGGAAAAATGGGCCGCCCCACGTGAGCGAGCTTAACGCCGCTCCGAATAAAATCACCGCATCCACGCTCGCCCGGCCCTGGGGGGTGAAATAATCGTCCGCCAGATTCAGCCAGAGCGCAAACTCGTCGAGTGTCAGGGCCGACCCGGCGCCGTACAGCAGCGCCGTGGTCCGCATCCAGCTTCGCCGGTCACCCGCTCCCGTCCCCACTTCGATCAGCCAGCAATAGCCAACCAGCAGCAGCAGCGTGATGCCGAAGACAAGGTGGTGGATGTGCCGTCCGCCGGGCATCACATTGCGGAACGGCCCGCGGCCGGCTCGGATCGAATGAACGATGATGCGAACCGCGGCAAACGTGAAAAAGAAGCTCACCGAAGCCAGAAACGCCCGCTCTCGGCGCACATCGTTGAAATGCAGCCGGTAGAGCGCCGCCAGGTGCAATCCGAGGGGTCCCTCGCCTGGCCGATGCTCCTCCGACACCCCTGCCTCCTTTAGCCAGAAGATTCTAGCCGCGATCGAATCCCTCGCGCCGTAGGCTCCCGATTCATCGGGACTCGCCCGACGGATGCCACGGCATGCCCACGCCGTGCCAAGTTGCAACCGCCGGCATTCAGAAATATCAGCAACCACCTCAAAACGTGGCACACCGCTCACAACTCACAACGAACACCGCTTGCATATAATTCAACTTGCATTTAAAATACGGCATATAGGAGGAAGTAATGCATCCGGTCATTGGACGATGCCCCATCTGCAGAGGCGAATTGCACGTCGCGCGCTTGCATTGCTCCACCTGCGGTACCATGCTCGAGGGCGAGTTTGACCTCGGCCCCCTGCAGCGGCTCAACCGCGAGCAGATTCAGTTTGTCGAAGCGTTCATCCGTTCGCGCGGCAGTCTCAAGGATGTGGGCGCCGAGCTCAGCATGAGCTATCCCACCGTCAACAGCCGGCTCAACGACATTCTCATTACCCTCGGCTACGGGGATCGCGCCAAGGTCTCAGAGCCGGCCGAACCGGCCGTCACGCCGGACACCAAGCGCGACATTCTCAACCGCGTGCGCGAGGGCCAGCTCAGCACGGCCGACGCGGAACGCCAACTCCGGGGCGTCTGAGGAGGGCATGACCGTGGATGACCTTTCCGATCGCATCGCCAAAGAAGTTGAGAAGACCATCAAGTCGGTCAAGGGGCTGAATCTGGAGCACCTCGGGGACGAGATCGAAGCAGCGTTCTCGGGCGCCGAGGGCGCAGGCGGCGCCGGCGAGACCGAGGACCGTGACTTCGCGGTAGGCCCGCACGCCGGCCTCAACCTCACCGGCATCTCCGGTTCCGTCGAGATTCGTCCGGGTCCACCGGGGGCCATTCACATCCAGGCCACCAAGCACGGCTCCGGCGCCGCCATCGCCAACACCGTGGTCGATATGCGCCAGAGCGGCGATCGGGTGATCGTGAGCACCCGGCAGGAATCTCAAGGGCTCAAGAATCTGCTCCGCGGCTCACTTGCCTCGGT
The DNA here is from genome assembly GCA_050695395.1 of Chloroflexota bacterium. Lineage (GTDB taxonomy): Bacteria > Chloroflexota > UBA5177 > UBA5177 > UBA5177 > JBOGSL01. Next base: position 1,739 of record JBOGSL010000346.1, read on the forward strand.
CCACTTCCAGATCGAGCTCCCCCCGGATACGTCGGTCGAGGTCAAGGTAGTGAGCGCGGATGTGTCCTCGTCTGATCTCAGCGGCCCTATCACGCTCACCACGGTCAGCGGCGATCTCTCGCTCGGCCGTCTTAGCGGACAGTGTCAGCTCAACACCGTCAGCGGCGACGTCAACGCCTCCGAGCTAAGCGGCCGGCTGATTTTCCGAAGTACGAGCGGCGACGTGACTCTGCGCGACTCCACCCTGCCGGACGCGAACATGAGCAGCGTGAGCGGCGATTTCACCATGGCCACCCCCCTCAATCCTCAGGGACAGTACATCTTTCACACCACGAGCGGCGATCTCACCCTCTACGTTCCCGCCGAAACGGGAGCCTCGGTGCAGATGAAGGCGGTGAGCGGAGACGTGCACGTGTCGGACCTGCCCACTACCGTCATCAAATCCGGACGGCGCCGGTGGCAGGGTCGGATCGGTGGCGGCGGGGCCGCCGTCGAGATGTCGTCCGTAAGCGGCGATCTCCACATCAGCCTGGACGAGACTGGCGTGCAATCGAGGGAGAATCCCGAAACGGCCGGCGCTCCGGCCTCCAGGGACGAACAGCAGCACGCGCCGCCTCCTGCAGAACGCGCCGAATCAACCGAGATCCTCGAAGCCCTGGCCCGCGGCGACATCACTGTCGAAGAAGCCATGTCCCGCCTGGATTCGCTCGCCTAGCGGCAAAGGCGCGGGGTGTGCCGGCGAGAGTCGCAGACCGCCCGAATGATTCTCCCCAACTCGCTCGCTAAAATGAACCGTGAACTGGCCACACGCCCTATCCATCTCGCGTATCGTGGCCGGACCGGTGATCGTCGGGCTCATCGTCTCCAGCCCGGGTGATGCCTATCTGGTCGCCGCCTTGCTCTTCGGCCTGGCTTCCGCTACCGATCTCGTCGACGGCCGCCTGGCTCGGCACGATCGGGCCGCCGAAGCCCCGCTCGGCATCTTTCTCGACACCACTGCCGACAAGATTCTGGTATCGCTCGTTCTGATCGGCCTGTCCGTGGCCGGGCTCATCGCCCTCTGGATTCCGCTGGTCATCGTCGGCCGCGAGTTCCTCATCTCGGGTTTGCGAAGCTTTGCCGCATCGTACGGCCGCGTCATTTCCGCCCGTGCATGGGGAAAGGGCAAGGCAGCTCTGACTATGATCGCCATCTTTTTCCTCCTGGTCGCGGCGGATGGCCGTATCGGCGGTCTGGGGGGTATCGGGAGCGAGGGACTGTGGCGAACTCTGTTTACGCTGTCCGGATGGCTCATGGTGGTGGCCGCCGTCCTCACCGTGATCTCGGGCTTGCGCTACGTGCTAGACGCATGGCCCCTGTTGCAAGAGAGTGAACGGGCCGAGACGGTGCGGATCCCGCGTCGCCGCAGGCGCCGCGACGCCGTGTCTACCGCGAGTCGCAAGTAGCCGATGCCGCCGTCGCTCGGCGTGCCCGCGGCGCTCGTCATCGGCTATCTGCTCGGCTCCGTGCCGTCGGGCGTTATCGCCGTCCGGGTCGTGCTGCACCGAGATGTCCGGAATCTGGGCAGCGGGAACATCGGTGCGGCCAACGTGGCGCGAAACGCCGGCCGTCGGGTAGGAATCGCTGTAGGTCTGCTGGATGGCTTGAAGGGAGTCCTCGCGGTCGTCATCGCCGGGCATCTGGGTGGGGGACTTGCACTTGAAGCGGCCGGTCTGGGCGCCGTTCTGGGGCACGATTTCTCACTGTTCCTGCGGTTCCGCGGCGGTAAGGGTGTCGCCACTTCCCTCGGCGTGGGGCTGGCGCTCGCGCCCGTAGCCGCTATTGCGGCCGCGATTGTCTGGCTGGTGGTCTGGCTCCGCTGGGGCTACTCCTCCTCCGCCTCGCTGCTTGCTCTCGCCGCGTTGCCGGCCGCCATGGCGATCACCGGGCAGCCGCCCGGCTACCTGGCCCTGACCATCGTCCTCCTCGTGCTTGCCGTCGTCAAGCACCGCGCCAACATCGCGAGACTCCTCAACGGCACCGAGCCCGGCCGCAAGCGTCGCCTCGATCATGGGGACTGATCCGATCGTCTTCGGCGCCGGCGCGCTCGGCGGCTTCCTGGCCGCCAGGCTCGGCTCGGCCGATCAACAGGTCGGGCTGGTAGCGCGTCCGGCGGTCTCCGAAGCAATCACGAGCGACGGGCTGATGCTGAGGGAGCCCTCGGGTGAGTCTGTCTCTCATCCCAGGATTGCCCAGCCTGCAGACCGCACCGACCTGCTGATCCTCACCGTTCGCGCCTCGGATGTTGCCCGCGCCCTCGACTCTCTGACGGAACGGCTGACACCCGCCGGCGTAGTACTGGCCATGCAGAACGGCGTGGGCAGCGAGGACCTGCTTGCGGAGAAGGTCGGTCGCGATCGTGTGTTGATCGGCACAGCCACAACCCGGGTGACGATGCCCGCGCCGGGCCGGATCGAACGCCACAGCAACGGTGGCCTCGCCCTATCCTCGATGGGTTCGTTGCCCGTACCTCCAGAGGTCGTGGCGCTCTTTCGGCAAACCGGCCTGACCGTGCAGACCATTCCCGATTACCGGTCGCTGCGTTGGTCCAAGCTGATCCTCAATCTCCTCGGAGTCGCCTCCTCCGCGATTCTCGATATGGATCCGGCCGAGGTGGCACGCGACCCGGACCTGTTCCGCCTCGAGCTGCGGGTTGTGCGCGAGGCCGCCGCGGTCGCCGGTGCACAGCGGATCCCGCTGACGAGCCTTCCGGGCTACCCCGTGCCCCTGCTGCGCCAGGTCTTGCGTCTCCCCCGGCCGCTGGCTCAAGCCGTGCTCGTCCCTCGTCTCGCCGCCGCCCGCGGCGACCAATCGCCCGGCCTGCGCTCCGACCTCGCCCGCGGCCGGACCGAAGTCGACTACCTCCACGGGGCGGTGGCGCGTGGCGGAAGCGCCGCACGCGTGGCCACCCCCACCTGCTCCGCGCTGAATGATCTCCTGCACCGGCTCATCGAAGATCCCTCCCTTCGCGCCAACCTTCGCCACAACCCCGGCAACCTCCTGCGTCACATCGTCCCCTGAACCCCACCGCGCCGCCCGTAGCAGCGCCTTCGCTAGCCGACGCCCTCATCACCCCGAGGAAAGCGCGGGGACCCGGGGGGTCCAACCCCCCGAAAGAAACCAACCACCCCGGAGGAAAGCAGGGAGCCCGGGGGGTCCAACCCCCGAAAGAAACGATCCACCCGGAGAAAAGCGGGGGGACCGGAGGGGCAACGCCCCGGAGGAAAGCGCGGGGACCGGGGGGTGCCCCCCCCGAAAGAAACCATCCACCCCCGAGGAAAGCGGGGGGACCGGAGGGGCGACGCCCCGGAGGAAAGCGGGGGGACCGGGGG
>JBOGSL010000347.1:0-14144 GCA_050695395.1 Chloroflexota bacterium
GTGCGGGGATGGTCGGGGGCACGACCGCTCAGCGGCTGGCGGAGCGAAATTTCGCCGACATCGTGCTTCTCGACATGCCATCCGCGGAGGGAGTGGCCAAGGGCAAGGCCCTTGATATTCAGGAGAGCGGGCCCATCGTTGGCTACGATACCCGGCTGACAGGAGGATCTGACCACGCCCTCCTGGATGGTTGCAATCTAGTTGTTGTTACGGCAGGGAGCCCGCGAAAGCCCGGAATGAGCCGGGACGACCTGGTCACCACGAATCAGGCCGTCATGGACGAATGGGGACAGGCCATACGCCGGTACTGCGGGGAGGCGATTGTGATCGTGGTGACCAACCCCCTCGATGCCATGGCCCAGGCCATGTACCACGCAACGGGCTTCTCCCGCCGGCGAGTAATCGGCATGGCAGGGGTACTGGATTCGTCGCGATTCCGGACGTTTATCGCCCAAGAGTTGGACGTGTCGGTACGGAGCGTTACGGCCTTCGTCCTGGGAGGCCATGGCGATACCATGGTGCCGGTTGCCCGATATTCGACGGTAAATGGAGTGCCTCTGAGCGAGCTTCTCCCGGGCGATCGAATACGGGCCATGGAAGAGCGAACCGCTAGCGGCGGGGCTGAAATAGTAAATCTCCTCAAGACCGGCAGCGCCTTCTATGCTCCGTCCGCGTCGGTCCTCGCCATGGTTGATGCAATCCTGCTCGACGAGAAGCGCATCTTACCCTGTTCCGTCCTCCTCGACGGCGAGTATGGGTACAAGGGCATATTCCTGGGCGTGCCCGTCAAGCTGGGAGCGAAAGGAATGGAGGAGGTCATGGAGGTCAAGCTCTCGAAGGAGGAGAAGCAGGCTCTCAACAAAAGCGTGCAGTCGGTGCGCGATCTTCTTGAGGTGATGAAGCTTCCCGCCGGAGCGGGTGACGGTGCTTGACGGCGCTGGTACCATGGAGCGTGTTGGTCGTCCCTGAGCGGACGGCGCCCGAGCTTATGCAGGATCAGAATCGTTTTCGCCGTCATAAAGGCGGCTGCCCGTACTACCGCGAGAACTGGAGCCACGGTGAGGAACAAACCCGCCAGGGCGACATGCTCCTCTATGAGGTGTATTGTCTGAAAGGCTGGCCACCGCAATCGAAGGACGAAGAGGAATCGTGTCTGTGCAGCGACAAGCGGTGCTGGCGCAACGGTGAGAGCCACCGGGTGACTCCCGAGCAGAGCGCCCGGATTCGAGACGTAGAGAGCGCTTAAGAGCAATCGCGGCGCTGTCCAGGTGCGTCGCCGACCGGCGCTTACCGCTACCCGTCCCCGCCTGGAACTCGACTCACGTCGGCGGCTGAGACAGCTCCGCCAGCCGCGACACAATCTGCCGAAGGCGCCGGCGCAGCGCGAGGACCTCGGGATCGTCCGCCGGTAAGTCGGGGCTCCGGACGGATACTTCCTCGATGTCTGCCATCAGGCTGATGAGATCGGCCGAGACATCCCAGTACACGGGAAGGTTCTCGGGAGGCACGTCGGCTTCAGTGGCAACGAGCTCCACGGCCCGGGCTTCCAGTACAAGTTGGGTCATATCGGTTCGCCGTGTCCCCGGCATCTCGTTTCCCTCACCTCTATAATGTCCTGACTCGGGCGCGGCCCGAGATTCTTTGTATAGTAGCGCCAACGGAAAAGGCGGACACCGACACATGCGGGCACTCATCAGTGTCGACGACGAGACCGGACTGGCGGATTTCGCGCGCGGCCTGCGCGAAATTGACACCGAGATTGTGGCGGATGAGGAGAACCACGCCTTCTTGACGCAGAACGGCATCGACTGCGCACCGCTAGCCGCGGTTACCGGGACGTTCTGCGCCCTTGACGGGCAGGTTCAGCTCTACCATCCGGCAGTGTTCGCCGGTATCCTGGCCGACCGCGGCAACGCCGCGCACAACCTGTCACTGCAGGAACAAGGCGTGGACCCATTCGACCTGGTGGTAGTGAACCTTCCTCCCCTATCGGAAGAGGAGGAAACGCCGGCGCTCATCGATGTCGGACGCCAGGCCGTGGTGCAGGCCGGAGCCGAGAACCCGGCGGACGTGACGATCGTCGTGGATCCGGCTGACTATGAGGATGTGCTGGCCGAGTTGTTTCGCTACCGGGCGACTCGGGCGAAGACCCGGCAGACCCTTGCCGCTAAGGCGCTGTCTCTGGCCGCCTCGCGCGACGCGAAGCGGGCCGCGCGATTGCAGCAGAAGTTGGGCCAGGCTTTTCCCGGAACCTTCACGATACCCTTGTACAAGCTGTACGACCTCCGCTACGGCGAGAACTTGCATCAGTCAGCCGCTCTTTACAGCACGACGGACAGCGCCTCGGCGCAGCCCATATCATCGGCGCGGCAGCTTCAAGGTAAGGAACTCTCCTTCAACAACTTGCTCGATCTGGACGCCGCCTGGAGCATGGCATCAGATTTCAGCGCGCCCACCGTTTCTATCGTCCGCCACACCAATCCGATCGGGCTGGCTGCCGGCCGCGACGTGCGCGACGCGTTTCAAAAGGCGTTCGGCGCGGACTCGCAGTCAGCGTACGGGGGAATCGTTGGATTCAATCGCGAGGTAGACGAGGCCACGGCCGAAGAGATAGCGCTCTTATATTTCGAGGCAATCATCGCGCCGGGTTATTCGCCGGAAGCATTGCAAATCCTGGGACGAAAGCGCGCCATCCGGCTGCTGGATGCGGGCGGCGCGCGAGGCGCTGCAGAGGACGCGCCGTACATGTCCCTCGACTTCAAGCGAATCAGCGGAGGCTTTCTGGCGCAGAGTCAGAACATCGCGTCGAATGCCACAGCGTCGATGCAAGTTGTAACGAAGCGACAGCCGACGCTGGAAGAGCTTACCGACTTGCAGTTCGCATGGCGCGCGGTGCGGCACGTTAAGTCGAACGGAGTCCTGCTGGTTCGAAAGCTGGCTGTTACAGGAGTCGGCGCCGGACAGATGAGCCGGTCCGGGGCAATCAATCTTGCTTGCGATATGGCCGGCGAACACGCCCGTGGCTCCGTCCTGGCGTCGGACGCTTACCTGCCGTTCGCGGAAGACGTGGAGCGGGTGATTCATGCCGGCGTCACCGCCATCATCCAACCCGGCGGCTCGATCAAGGACAAGGATGTGATCGAAGTTGCCGACAAGGCAGGGGTCGCCATGCTTTTCACCGGCCTCCGTCACTTGAAGCACTGAGTCTTTTTCAAGCGTGACTTTCCGTAGCCCGCCGACGTTATAGGGGTAACAAAGGCGGGAGGTACGTCAATGACCGGCGCACGAATCGCGAGCTTGGTCGCGATATGTTTGTTGCTTGCGCCGGTTCTCGCGCCGATACGTGGGCAAGCCGCGTCGTCGCCGCCTGTAGTCATTGGTTGGCAGCCCGGCGTCTCAGCCGGGGTCTCCCCCGACTCATCCCTTAGCCTCCTCTTCAACCAGCCAATGAACCAGGCGTCGGTCGAGTCTGCCTGGCACCTGGCACCGTCCACCGCTGGGACCTTTCACTGGAACGACAGCACTGTCACCTTCCGCCCCAGCGGGCAGCTTCGCCCCGGCACCGTGTACCGGCTGTCGATCGCCGCCTCGGCGCGAGCCAGGACCGGCGCCTTTCTGGGTCAGTCCTATTCCCTTCGGTTCACCACATCCGATGCCTTGCGTGTCTCGAGCGTGTCCCCCGCTCGAGGCACCACGCAGGTTCCGCTGGACGGCCGGGTAACCATCACCTTCAATCACCCCATGGTGCCTCTCAGCGGGCTAAGTTCCCCCCCCTCGAGCCCGCCCGATTTTCATGTGTCGATGTATCCGCGAACCGCCGGATCCGGCGCCTGGCTCGGAACATCCACCTGGGCCTTCTATCCGAAGAACGGTCTTGCACCTTCGACGTCATACCGCATGGCTTTGCGCTCGGGGGTGCGGGATTCCTCCGGAGACCGCCTGGCCCGCGGTATTCGGTGGTCGTTCTCGACCATCGCTCCCGAGGTGTACTCGATCTCGCCGCGGCGCGGATCGAGGTACAACAATCCTCGCAGCGCCGTTCGGATCACCTTCGATCAGCCGATGGATCGCTCTTCTACCGCCGGGGCCTTCTCGCTTCGACATGCAGGGAGGACGATTGCCGGCTCGGCAAGCTGGAGTGGCAAGGATAGAATCTTCACGTTTCGCCCTGCTCGCGACCTCGGCTCCGGCGACCCGTACATCGCCTCGATTAAGAGATTCGCCAGATCAGCTGACGGAAGTGATCACCTGCGCCGCTCCGTTCGCTGGACTTTTGCCGTTGCCCCGCCGCCGGCTATTACTGGCTCCTCTCCGAAACCGGGAGGGGTGTCGCGCGACAATTGTTATGGTTGCGCACCGCAAGGCGCAGGGTATGTCGCTCGCGTGTACTTCGACGAGCCGATGAACAAGCGGTCGCTCGATCGGCACCTGCACATCCAACCACAGGCCCCTCATCTTTTCACGTACTTCGGCTCCCGAAACAGCGGGACGCATTTTCAGTACGTGATCCAGGCTTCTTTTCGGCCCTCGACGGCCTACACGGTCTCGCTGTCGGCCGGTGTTCGTGACCCGTTCGGCCGGGAGCTTCCGGGTGCGTTCTCGGTCTCCTTTACCACCTCGCCCTACACTGCCTCCGCGATCCTCTATGGCCAACCGTATCAGCAGAACGTCATCTCGTTAAACACGGGTCAGCCCACCCGTGTACCGGTCCAGACCGTGAACGCGTCAAGGGTGCACTACGAGCTCATCAAGACGGAGCTTTCGAGCTTGTTGCAGAACGGGTGCTGCGGTAAAGGCCCTCCAGCCGGTAAGGTCGTCCATTCCTGGACGGCGCCCGTGTCGGAGAGCCTCAACAAGATCGCGCACTTTGAAGTTGATCTCGTGCGCCGAGATGGATCTGCCCTGAGTCCTGGGCTGTACTGGCTGACGGCGCATAGTGTCGGCCATCTAGCCGGAGCGCCAGTGAACCACACAGCGCCACCGTCGTCGGAGGCCGTCGTGCTGACGAACATTGGATTAACTCAGAAGGCGGGGTCGCACCGCACGCTGGTCTGGGTGACATCGGCGGAAACGGGCGAGCCCTTGCCAAATGTACCGATACAACTGCTAGGACAACGGGGAAGCGTTAAGGCACGCGGTACCACCAACGGACAGGGGGTTTTCATCGCTCCCCAGGGGCAGAGCTCGTATCTGTCCGCCCAGGTTCAGAGTCACGGGCTCTTCGGCATTGTCGAGCCGTACTGGCAGCCGCCGAGTAGTGCATCGAATGGATCGAGCTTCCAAGATCCCTGGATTCCGATCAACTATCAGGGCGGCTCGGGTGGTGGCTATCTCTACACCGATCGCCCCATCTATCGCCCGGGTCAGCGTGTTCACTTCAGGGGATTGCTCTGGCGGGATCGCGATGGCGTATACTCCCAGTTCGGACAGCAGGTCGTGGCTACCGTCAAAGCATTCGGTACTCGCGGCAAGCTGCTCTACCAACGACGGGTGCCCCTGAATCGATTTGGAACAGTCCACGGTTCATTTGTGCTTCCGCGGCAAGCTTCAACCGGCTTTGCCAGCATCAACGTGGGAATCCGCAGGGAGAGCGCGGGCACGAGCTTCAGCGTCGCCGACTACAGCAAACCGGAGGTCCTGGCTAACGTACGTTCCTCCAAGAAGTCGTACATTCAGAAACAGACGCTTCTAGCCACCGCGCATGTCTCGTACGTTTTCGGAGGCCCGGTTAGGAATCAGAAGATCACCTGGGTTGCGTACAGCCAACCTATTTCGTCGTGGCCGCCAGGATGGGGCCCGTACTCCTTCTTCGATGAGTACGCCTACTGGCAGAGTCCGGGCTCGGACTCGCAAAGCCAATTTGGCGATGAAGTCGCGAGCGGCCATGGCGAGACAGACAACCACGGCAACGTGAAGATCCGGTGGCCGGTGAAGCTTGCGAAGTCGCGGCTCGACCACCAGATCACCGTTGAGGCCACTGCGACCGATCTCAATCATCAGCCGGTTAGCGGCCGCGTGACGGTAACCGCCTACCGAGCGGGTTTCTCGATTGGCCTGCAAGCACCTGACGGTGTTGTGGCCGCCGGCCGGCCCGTAGCGACCTCCATTGCGGCCGTAGATCACTCTGGGCAGCCGGTATCGGGGCAGTCGTTAAAGGTGGTCGTCGCGCGCCGTACGTTCTCGAACAAGCTCGTTACTTCGAATGGCTACACGGCTTTTCAGGATGTTTCGCACGACCACCCATTGCAGACTCGGACGGTCGTGACGAACGCATCCGGCAAGGCGACCGTGACGTTCACGCCGCCGCAGGGCGGGGAGTACGTGGTAAAGATCAGCGGGAATGACACTCTGGGCAACACCGCCCACGGGCTGTTGATCATTGACGCCAGCTCAGCTGGATCGACCGACTGGGGCAACGCCCCCGATCAGTCGATCGTCCTCAAGTCGGATAAATCCGAGTATCGCGTTGGCCAGACGGCGCACATAGCCGTGCCCGCTCCCTTCGCCAACGCGGAGGCGCTGATCACGCTGGAGCGAGGGACGATTCGTTCATACAGGGTCACGCAGCTGAGCGGGGCAACTCCGGTGATAGATGTGCCCATCACTCTCGATGACATCCCAAACCTGTTTGTCACGGTCACCCTGTACCGCGGGTGGCGAGACGGGTCGCAACCGGATTGGCGTTACGGATCGGCCGAGCTGAAAGTGAAGATCGATCCGCGCAAGATCAAGATCCATCTGGCTGCGAACGGCGCTCACCACAAGCCGGGCGATCGAGTGACGTACACGGTCACGACCACCGACAGTCACGGTCATCCGCTTTCTGCGCAGCTGTCTCTGGCCCTGGTCGACACGTCTGTTCTGGCGCTCAAAGATGCCGGCGCTCCGAATATCCTGCAAGCCCTGTACGGCCTGCAGATGCTCGGCGTGTCGACCTCGTCTCAGGGGGCGATCTCCATTGATCACCTGTCGCTGCCGCCGGGATACATTGCTTCCGCTCAGGGACCGGGCGAGGCATACCTCGGAGTGAAGAGCACCGCGGCGCGCCCGGTCGAACACGCTCCGAATGGAGCCGACCAAGGAGCGATCAGGGGTCCCGCCGGAGGCGGGGGTGGGGGCGGAGGAGGCTCGCCGCCTACCGTCAGGTCTCGCTTCGCCGACACGGCCTTCTGGCGCGGCGCTCTGGTGACGGCGGCTAACGGGCAAGCCGAAGTAACCGTTCGGCTGCCGGACAACACGACTACCTGGCAGCTCGATGCCCGAGCGGTAGGGTCTCAGTCGCGCGTCGGGCAGGCTCGTCTCGACACGGTAAGCACGCGGGATCTCATTCTCAGGCCCATCCTGCCGCGCTTCTTCTTGCGCGGTGATCTAGTGTCGGTCGGCACGATCCTCAACAACACGACCAGCAGACCGGTGACGGCGGGCGTCGAAATCGTCGCCTCGCACCTTCGCCTCAGGGGCACGACGGCGAGACTTGTTGTTCCTCCTCACGGCGAACGCTCCGTCATGTGGCGAGGATCGGTCGAGCGCGGAAAGTATTCGGGCATAGTGCTGCGAGCGTTATCGCACTCATCGGGAATTCGGGGCGATGCCATCGAGACAGCTGTTCCGATCCACCTGCCCCAGACCGGCGAGACCGTCGCGACAGCCGGCACCGTGCTCGGCTCGGTGAAAGAGCCGGTCATCGTTCCTCGCAATGCCACGACACACGGTGACCTGACCGTGCAGGTTTCGGCCTCACTCATCGCCGGGCTCGGCTCGGCCTACCGGCAACTGCATCCCAGCCAGAACGAGTCGGTTGAGAACGTGGCGGATCGGGTTGAAGCAGCAGCTAGCCTGCGAGGACTGCCGTTCTCGATTACCGGCCTCTCCCGGGGATCGTATCGACATCTACCGGAGGTTGTTGCCGCCGGCGTCCAGAAGCTACTTGATAGCCAGAATGGCGATGGCGGCTGGACCTGGTATCCGGGGGGCTATTATCCGAGCGATCCGTTCATCACCGCGGATGCCCTCCAGGCGCTCGCGCGCTCGCGAGAGCATGGTCGTCTCGTCGAGCGCGTCATATCCTCGGCTCGGCGATTTCTCTCAAATCAACAGGGCACGGTGACCACCGCCGAGTGGGCGCACATCCTGTTGGTTTTGGCTCAGAGCGGCGGCGGATACAGGTACCAGACGGAGAGTCTCGACCGGAACTCGATCAAGCGATTGCATCTGAGCGCCGAAGGCTTAGCGGACCTGGGCCTGGCTCTGACGCTGTACGGGCGGCGAAAACCGGCCGAGAACCTCGGCGCGGCACTGGACGGTCAGGCGATGGTCAGCTCGACCGGGGCGCATTGGGAGGGCACGGCCTCGACGTGGGGTAGTACCGCCGTGGCGAACACCGCGGCTGTCTTGCAAGCGTTGCTGACGATCCGGCCCCACGACTCGCTGGTCCCCGCGGCCGCCCGCTGGCTTATGCTCTCTCGCTCCGGAGCGGGGTGGGACTCGACGCTGGATTCCGCTCGGGCGATAGCCACCCTGGCCGAGTACGGGCGCCAGGCGCGAGAGGGCCATGCCGACTTCACCTACCGTGTCGCCGTGAATGCCGGCAGGCACCGGAGCGGTTCGTATCAAGCGAACAATCAGCGGCACGTCTCGCAGCTGAGCGTTCCGATCTCGAAGATGCACCGGTCACGTTCGAACGACGTGCAGATCAATCGCACGGCGGTAAACAGCGTCTTTGGCTCGGGTCCGCTGTACTACCTGACGAGACTGCACTACTATCTTCCGGCGACCAATATTGCCCCCCTCGACCAGGGCCTGAGCGTGCACCGGCAGTACTTCTCTCTTTCGGGCCGGTCAATCCAATCAATCCCGGCCGGATCGGCGGTGCGGGTCCGCCTCACCGTGCACACCGATCAGACCCTGATGTACCTCGACATTGAGGATCCGCTGCCGGCGGGCCTCGAACCGATCGACGAGTCACTCAACACCAGTCAGCAGGGACTGGTTCGACCCCAGTACTTGCCGTTCTCCGGACACGTGCGCGATCTCAACTGGTACCTCACCTATAGCGACCTGCGCAATGATCGGGTCTCTCTGTACGTTTCGACATTGCCGCCCGGCACGTATCGCTACAGCTACCTGGCTCAGGCCATTGCTCCAGGCCGCTTCGAAGTGAGCCCCACGCGGGCCTCGGAGACTTTCTTCCCAGAGGTTTTTGGGCGGAGCTCCGGCCAGATGTTCAGCGTGAGGTAAGAAGCGAAAGCGAACGTGGGCCTATTGGCACAGAACCTGCTCGAATCCCACGGACGGCGTCGGGTAATGAATCCGTAATCAGTATGTGATACGGGGAGCCCCGGATCCGTTCGAGAGAGTAGATGAACGATAACAAGCAAGAGGAAGGAAATCGAACATGAGACGATGGCTCATAGTGCTCGCTCTGATTCTGATAACCGCAGTGCCGGTGACGATCGGAGGGTCGCTCCTTCATGGGTACGCTCAGGCGGCGGGACCGCAAGGAGACGAATTCAACAGCACCAGCTTTACCGCCCCGTTCGTCGCCAAGTGCGCTCAGTTTGCTCTGGCGCCGTGCCCCGATGCCCAGGGAACCACCACGTGGAGCCTGGACACTCAGAGCCCGGGCAACCTCCGAATTTGGAGCCAGCCCGGCTCCCTCCTCAAGACCTCCACCGACGGATCGAACAACGCCCGTAACCTGATTCTTCAGCCGATCAGCCCCTACTACGATTTCACGGCGACCACGTCCGTGACGTTCCCCGGCGCCAGCACCGGAACGACAGCGCTTGGGCAGACGGCGGGCCTCATCGTCTACCAGGACGACGACAACTTCCTCTTTGTTGGTGAGGTTTATAACACGGCGACGCCGACGCTGGAGTTCCTGCAAGAAGTGAACGGCATCGACACAGTATCGAATCCCGTGACCAATGTGACGACTCTCTCGAACACTTTGTACTTCCGGCTTTCCAAGACGTTCAACACGTACACCGCTTCCTACAGCACCGACAACGTTACGTTCGTACCGTTCGTCACGACCGCCACCCCTACCGCTACGGCGACGACGACCGCCACGGCCACAGCGACGACGACGCCCACGGCGACGGCCACGGCGACGCTCGCTCCGACCACCGGCCCTACTTCGTACACCGCCGCCTACACGACCCCGCAGGTCGGGCTCTTTAGCTTTGGTGGCACGAACTCGGCCGTGGCGAGCAACATGCTGGCCGCCGATTTCGATTGGTTCCGCGTCGGCGCCAATTCGCAGACGCCCGGTCCATCAGTGACCGCGACCGCAACAAATACGGCGACGGCCACCGCGACCACGACTGCCACCACGACGGCAACTGCTACGAGTACTCCTACGGCAACGGCAACCAGCACGCCGTCTCCCACGCCAACCAATACACCGGTTCCGACCGCGACCTTAGTCCCGGTCACGCACCACAAAACGCCGTTGGAGTTCGGTTACGTGTCCCTCTGGTACCATCCGGTTCACGGGGGACAACGTGACCACCTGCAAGCCCAGGCCAAGCTCCACAAGAGTCTGGGACTGTGGATTCACGTGATCTTCCCCAACGGCAAGACCGTGCGATTCTTCACTCATACCGACAGTCACGGCTTCTTTGCCACGGATTTCAACGTGCCTAACGGCATCACCAGTCCTAACACTAGCCAGGGGGTAATCACCTGGCAATTGTGGCATCGTAAGTCGACGGCGAAGACGTTCATCTTGTTCGCCGTCAAGTAGCAAGCACCTCGGACGAATTGGCCCCGGCGTGTGCCGGGGCCAATTTAGTTCCGGTAACGCAGGGCCGCGCGAATCAGCAGGTCGTCACCCGACTGCTCGATGGCCGGCTCCTCTAACCTGATAGCGTCCTCCAGCTCGGACATCCCCAGGTCTCCAATGGCGTCCAAGCCTGCACCCACAAGCTTTGGAGCTATGAAAATGGCGGCCCGGTCGGCAAGCTTCCGACGCAGGAACTCGGAGATAAGCCGGGGACCACCCTCGACCAGTACAGAGACCACCCCCATCTCGGACAGGGCAGCCATCAGCGACATCAGATCTAGCCCTGCCGTGCTCGCCGGAACGCGCCGGACTGTCGCACCGCGAGCCGCCAGCATCTGTTCTCGCTCGACGGGAGCCTGCTCACTTCCGATGATCAACACTCCACGCGCTCCTTCCGACAGGATGTTGGCGGAGGGAGGCGTCCTGAAACTTGTATCGGCCACGACACGCAACGGAGTCTCGCCGTCGCTCAGACGGACAGTCAAACGGGGATTATCTGCCAACAGTGTGCCTATGCCCACGAGTACCGCGTCGTGTTCTGACCGCAGACGGTGGGCCAGGATTCGCGAAGCGTGCCCGGTTATCCACTGAGATGTGCCGGACTTCGTGGCCACCCGTCCGTCGATGGACTGAGCCCACTTCACCGTGACGTGAGGTCGGTGCTTAGCCACGTGGACAGCACTCCGGAAAAAGACGTGGACAATCGCTCCCCGGAGTGGAACTACGGTGCATGACCACGGAGCACGGGTGGCATCCGGGTCCGCTTAACGAGCACGTATCTGCCGGTTTAGAAGACGACATAACTAGCTGCCGTTCGGAAACGAGAGCTCGTGGCGCTGGACGATATGCGGCCGGAGGGCCATAGTGCGGGGAAGGCGTAGATCGTGGTTTACTACCTATCAAATCCCCAATCAGCAGAAGGCACTCCAGGTTCCTCTCAGATCGAGGAACCTCCTGTTGATCTTCGCTCCGTCTGGGGCGATGATTACTGCCGGTTGGAGTATCTCGCGTACTTGCTGGACTCGGGGCGCATAAAAGAGGTGGTCAGCGTTCTGCCGCCGGCACACGGGGAAGAACCTCGCCGCTGAGGTCCGGGTCGTCGGACCGCGTTTCGGTCGCCGTCGACTTGAGATGTCTCGATCGAGTCAGATAGAAGTGCCGCCACAACAGGTAGAGAGGTATGGTTCCCGCAATCACGGCGATTGCCGTCAGCTGTGCTTGCTTCAAGCCGAGCAACACGATCACGTTCGATCGGACGAAGAATAGACCGAACTGACCGATCGAGTAGGCGATCAACCAGACGGCAAACAGGGTGCCCGGAACCTTGAGACGGTAGCGGACGGCCCACAAAAAGCCGAAAAGCGCCACCGTAAACAGCAACTCGTAGGCCGCGGCGGGCTGGTAGGCGACGGTGTGGCTCGAGACGAAGGTATTCGCCTGATTGACATACTGGGTTGCCCAGGGTAGGGTGCTGGGATATCCCACGATGTCCCCGTTGATGATGTTACCGACTCGCCCGAACGATTGCGCCACCGGAATAAAAATGGCGGCCGCGTCCAGCGCACGAGCAAACGGGATTCCCTTTAGCCTGCACCACACGAACGCGGTGATCCCGCCCAGGAACACGGCCCCGTAAAACGCCATCCCGCCTTCCCACGTCGCGAGGATGTTCTGCGGATGGGCCAGATACCAGCCGAAGTTTGACTGCACCACGTAGTACAAGCGGCCGCCCACCAGCGAAGCGATCACGATCGGCCAGAAGACTTGATACGCTTTCTCTCTGCTTATTCCGATCCTCTCCGCATACGGCAGCATGACGTACATGCCGGCCGCGATTCCGACGACATACATGAGACCGTACCAATGCACTGAGAAAGGTCCGACCTTGAAGAGAACCGGGCTGACACCGATCTTGATGATCGCCAGGGAAGCAGAAGAAATCATGACGTTATGCAAAGCGGTTCATTTTAGCAGCCGATTAATGGCTGAAGGTGGGCGTCGGACTGGGACGGGGGGTGGCAACGATCGTCGGAACACCGTGCTTCCCATTTACGCCGAGCTTGTGCGTCTGCCTGTGCGCGTGAGCGTTTCCGCGCCCTTCGCTCGGCCCCTCGACGAACGCTGCCCTCCATGGCTGGTAGACCGTGTAGATTCGATCCGTGTGAACGTTCCCATTCCGGTAAGTGATAGTGCGCTCCACTACCGTCTTCTCCCCGTTGTGGGCCCACGCGACCTGGCGAAGTGTGCCCGCGGGTAGGTTGGGATCGGCCGTGACCACGGCGCGGCCGTGGGGAGTCGAAGAGAGCACCGTCGCCACGCGTGAGACTGTGACGCGCCAGCCGAGCTTGGGGCCGTACACGTAGATGTAAAGCTCTTGGCGAATCGGCTCCACTCTCGTTTCCAGCAGCAGATACCCACCCGTGTTGTTGTAGAACCTTAGATCCTTGCCGTTAGCCGGGTCGACCACAGCGTCGAGGCCGACGGGATTACCGTACCAGGGCAGAAGGTACGGGTGAGCGTGGCGTTCCTGCACCTCAAGGCCGGCCGCGTAGAGCGCGCGAAAGAACGCGGTGGCGACCTGCTGGACTGCGCCCCCGTCCGTCGGGACCACTTGACCGCCTCGTTGCTGCTCGCCGTCGTTGTACGCCGAGCTCGACCAGTCAGTCCCGACGAGAGTGTTGAACGAAACGTTTTGCTTTGGCGAAATGAGAACGTCGTTGAGAAGTTTGCTGATCGCGATCACATTCGACAATCTCGAATCGCTTGCCCCCGGAAAGCTACTCTCTCCCGCCCCCAGATCGGCGCGGATACCGAGACTGGCAGGGTTCGAGAGATCGATGGGAGGCTTCGTGTGTGTCACGGGGAAGTGCAGCCGGGCGTTCGGCTTGAGCTTTTCGATAGCCGACAAGAGTCTCGGAACAGCGACCGCTTGGTCCAAGGTTCGTCCCTTGCGCTGGGGCGTCTGGACCTGTACGTTTCCCCCGCTGAAGCTCACAACAGCATCCGTCGCGGGCTGGTTTGATTGCTGTGCAAGCGACGCCACATAGCTTGCGACCGCGTTACGGTTCACCGTCATCACTATCGCCGCGCGGCGGCGCCTCTGGTCCACCTGATCGCGGAAATGAATCATCGGGGCCAGAGCGGAGGCAGGCACCACGGCGACGCGGCGACCGATCTGCACCACGGGCGGATGCTCGAGAAACGCGGCGACTCTGGCCTGCGATCGACGCGCGAAAGCGTCCGTTACGAGCGGCGTGAGATGCTTTACGGGCACTTGAGCGGTTTGTCGCGAAAGCGAGCCGAGAGCGGAGTGGATGATGCGTTCGGTGGCTCCCACATCTAGCCGGCTTCCGGACCG
>JBOGSL010000348.1:0-3888 GCA_050695395.1 Chloroflexota bacterium
TCGCCAGGCTGTTGGAAACGGCCGGGGTCGAGTGAGAGGCGGCGTGCGCATTGGTGGGGAATATCCAGCGAGCCGTGCCCGATCCGGGCGAGAACGACATCAAATCGCCCGTCGAGGTGGTCACGTAGATGTTGCCGTTGGCATCCACCGAGGGAGAGCCCAGGGCGCTCGATGTCAGGTAAAACGCCGTGCCGAGCTTGCCGTCGGCCGTGTTGATGCCGTACATGTAACCGGCCGTGCCGGCGGCGTAGAGCGTGTGCCCGTCCGGACTCAGGGCGAGGCTGCCGTCGATAGCCCCGGTGATGGCCTGCTGCCAGATCACCTTGCCGTCCGTGCCGGCCAGCGCGAAGACCGTGCCGTTGGTATTGGGCACGTAGATCGTGCCGTCGCTGCCGATCACCGGCGAAGCAGCCACCGAGCCGCCCAGCGTCTGCGACCAGATCTTGGCTCCGGTGCTCGCGTTGATTGCGTAGACCGTTCCATTCATGGAGCCCACGAAGAGCTTGCTGTTGTCGGATGTAAGTGACGGTGTGCCGATCACGGGCCCGTCAGCCTTGAACTTCCAGAGCGCGGCGGCTGGGCTACTCGGACTGAAGGCATACACGTAGCCGTCATCATCGCCCACGTACGCCGTGTCGGTCGCGCTGATCGCCGCCGATCCTTCCATCGCTCCGATGGGAATGCCGCCGAAGGCGTTTGCCTCCGAATTGACCGTCGTGCCCGTCACGTTTGCCACGCCGCTCCGGCCCATATTGCCCTGGAATGTAGCCCAGGCAGGCGAACCCGACTGTGCCGCGCTCAGGCTCGGGCCGGCGATAATCAAACCGGCCGCGGCCAGCGCCGCTGCGGCCACCGTCGGGCGTCGCCAACGTCCCTTACTCACCGCTGCGGAAGGACCAGGACGCACTCGCCTGAATCCGAAGCGCGTTTCTCGTCGCGTAGACGTTTGCATTATTTTCCACCCCCTAGACGTTCGCATCGTTCGCCACCTAGACGTTCGCATCCTGCGCCACCTAGACGTTCGCACTGGTACGAAACCCTTCCCGATTGAATCAAAAGCTCTCTCCTTGTTCGCTGGTCTCCATGCCACGGGCCTGGTCCGGCCTCAATCGTGGTTGTACGTTTGCCGGCTTGCAGCTAGTCCAGCACCGTGAAGTGTGCCCTGGTGTCGTCCGCCTCGTTACCCAGCCGAACATGCACCCGAATCTGCGCCGAGGTCGGGTGGGACACGTTGCGGGCCCGCCAGGTTACCTTGCCGTTCCCTTCCCAGTCCAGCCGCTTTGCCATCTTCTGGGGCTTCTGCCCGCGGAACCCCACCCAGACCGTCGCCACCGCGCCCGGCCAGCTGGAGAGCCGGATCGTCTCCGTCTTGCCCGGCCGAATCGCGCCCGAGGTCCGAATCGCCACCGAGATGTGACTGATCTTCTTCGATATCTTCTTGCTGTAGGGCACCACCTGCACGGAGACCGGGTTATCCGTTCCGTACGGGCTGTCCCCCACGTTTGCGTAGATCGTGCACGTCATTCCGTACTTGCTGAACGGCCCGATCGAACCTTGCTTCCACTTGTAGCCCACAAACTGGCCGCGTCGGTCCAGGTAGGGGCCGGCGTGGAATTCGCCGATCCCGTAGATGTTCTGCGACCAGTTCGGGCAGACCTCGGTGATCGTTTCCGGCGCAGGTGTGATTTTGCCGTTGGCGAAGGTCTTGTACTGGGTCGGGAAGCAGCAGCCCGAGAGATAGATCGTGTCGCCCTGGTGGACGATCGTCGGCTCGGCAATCAGGCGGGTAATCGGGCTGGAGGCGGCGCGCGCCGGAGCGCCCTGCAACGCCGCGCTGGCGGAGATGAGCAAAGTGATGATCGCCGTCACTCGCTTCATGCTTCCCTCCTTGTGCCCTGGCTGCTCCGGCTTCTAGGTAATGTAACGATGGATCGCGTCCGTACGTTCCTGCGCAGCAATCCACTGACCAAACAGCTTCTGCCGTTGTTGATTCTCAGCCTGCGGTGAGAAGCGAGCCGGCGGCTTCTTGTCGACCACCTGATAGAGGTACCATGTCGTCTTCGCCACATGATACGGCCCGAGTACCTGCCCCGTCTTTGCCTTTTCGAGCTGGCGAGCGTGGGTTCCATTGCCCGTGACGCTGGACCAGGGGAGCACCGTGCAGTCCGCCTGGCGGCACGCCTTCGGCCGCGTCCGCTCGAAGGCCAGCAGGCTCTGGCTGGCTCTGGCGCCTCTGGCCCATTGCTGTATCGCCTTCTGCGACGTGGCGCTCACCCGAGCCAGGCGCACCTGCGTGACGGTCACCGGCATCGAAGCCGTTACCCGGGCCATCACCGCGTTATCGAGTAGATTCTCGCGGTACAAATTCTTAACATCCTCTGGCTTGAAGCGCAATCCCCTAGCGTATGCCTTCAGCACCAGCGCGTTCGAGTGGAATTTCTGCTTGTAGACCACGGTCCACTCGTGCTGGAAGGCCGCCTTGCTCACCGTGATGTGATGCTGCTTGGCGTACTGCCGGACCACTTCCGCCGCCACCAGATCGTTCAGCGCATCCAGCTTCACCTCTTTGCAGACCCCCTGGTAGCCCGTCGCCTTGCAAGGATTCGGGCCATTCTGCTCCGCGAGGGCCAGCTTGTAGCCTAGCTGCTTGTGGTATGCCGCCATGCTTATAGCGTGGCCGTTGACCTTGGCCGCGATGTGGGAGCCGGCGGCGTCCGCGCCACATCCGGCCACGACGAAGGCCAGCATGAAGCAGCACGCCAGGGGGAATTTGGACAACTATCGCCTCCTTGTAGTTAACGCGCGGCACGCCGGACTTGTAACACCGCCGGTGTCGCCGGCGCCTGGTAGGGATCGCGCTCCCGCGCGACCCGTCCGCCAAAGCGAATCAGGCAACCCAATCAGTGCTTGATCTGCCCCTTAAGCGCCGCGATGGCCTTGTTCAGTGTCTGCAGGCTCGACTTGTTCGTGGTCAGCTTTCGAGCCTCCTCGTAGTCCGGCAGGGCCGCCTTCGGGTTCTTCAGCAGCTCCTCCTGCACCAAACCACGATTCATATAGTACGACGGATTGCGCGGGCTGAGCCGAACTGCCTGACCGAAAGCCTTGATCGACTTCTGAGGGTGCTTGTCATTCGCCTGAGCGATACCCAGATCGTTCCAGGCGCCCGCGTCGCTCGGCTGAAGCCGGGTGATAGTGGCCGCGTCGGCCAGCTGCTTCTTGCGATTCAGCAGATCTCCGTACGCCAGGAAGCGCAGATGGTAGCCCGCCGCCTGCTTCGGCTTTTGCTTGATGTACGCCGTTGCCTCGCTCACGGCCACGTGGTAGTCGTGATTGTAGAGAGCCGCGTAGGCCGCGTCGTACAGATAGACCGCGTGATTCGGCTGGTTTTTCGCCGCGTTCGAGTACGCCTTCTCCGAAGCCGCGAAATTGCCCTGCCCGATCTCGACCTCGCCGATGCCGGCGTACGAAGCAGCGACCTGTTGGTGATGAGCGATCGAGGTGTGGAACGAAGCCAGCGCCTGCGACCAGTGGCGGGTGCGCAGATACGCCTGACCTTTCTGGTAGGCCGTACCGGTGGCATGCACCGGAAGAGGAGTGAAGCTCGCCTTCGGCGCGGGCGCCACCTTCGTCTTCAAGGGGGAAGGCGTAACCTTCGACGCCACGGCAGTACCCGCGGGTGCGGTGGCCGTAGCGGAATTCGCGCTCGGCGAAGACGCGCAGCCCGCCAGGGCAAGCGTGCCGCCGCCGGCAAGCAAGAGGATGCTGAGACGCATGAGAGTCCTTCACACATACATAACGGGTGCCAAAGGCACCCGTGGACATGCCTTGCCATTCTGAGCAAGCACCCCGACCCATGTCAAACGAGTCGTGAGTCGTGAGTCGTGAGTC
>JBOGSL010000349.1:0-2608 GCA_050695395.1 Chloroflexota bacterium
GATGAGCGGTTAGCTCGGTAATAAAGGGAACGAAATCTGGATCAAGCGGACCCCGAGCTATTGAACTGTAAATGGGATAGCCGTGCATGGCGAGGTAGCTCAGCGACGGGGCAATCGCCGGTAATGCGAGTCCCCTCGTGGTGAGCGAGAGGCTGTGCGCGCCGTACGTTACGGAAACGTCCGGATCGGCGTCGCGCAATGCGTGGGTAAGCGCCCACGCCCATAGCCAGGCGGCGTTCTCGTCGAGCGGAAGCCGAGCTTGATCGATTTCGTTCGCGAGGTCCCACCCGTGGAGGGCAGGATGACCGGCAACTGCCCGAGCCGCTTCAAATGCCAGTAGGGTCTCCGCTCGAAGCATGCCCGGCCCGCTGAAGATTGGGCGCAGCGCTCGGTCAATTACCTGTCCCTCACTAATTTGAGTCGCCTTGCCCTGTTCCTTCGCCTGCCCGAACGCCCACCGCGGAAACCACATCACCCCGCTCATATTGCCCACGAGCAGCGTCGGAGTGGCAAGGAGGCCGTGCCGCTCAGCCGTGTCAAGCACCGTGATCAAGTTGTCTAGTTGGCGGTGATTGACTTGGTCAGGACGGGGTTGGAAGTCTTCCCACAACAGAAAGAAGCGGACGAGGCCTATGCCCCACTCACTGATCTGGGCAAATTCCTCGTCTACCTCGACACGGTCGAACTCCTTCCACCAGTACATGGCCTTGCGCGGAGGCCAGTAATTCACTCCTAGCCAGAAGGCATCGTTCAAACGTCCCGTTGCAGTCTCCTACGAGTCGGGATGGCGCAGGATCAAGGCCACTTTATACTGAGCGGAAGTACGCGTGGAGGGAAGGGCTTATGGCAATCGCTCCGTACGGTTCCTGGAAGTCTCCAATCACGGCGAAGCTGGTGTCCTCGGGAGGCGTTGCTTTAGGTGAGATCCAGCTTCTGGGCAACGACACGTTCTGGCTCGAGGTCCGCCCGGACGAGCAGGGCCGGTCTGTCTTGGTCCGCCGATCGGAGAACGGTGAGATACGCGATGTCACCGGGGGGGATTTCAATGTTCGTAGCCGGGTCCACGAATACGGAGGGGGCGCCTATCTCGCAACCGATCACGCAATCTACTTTTCGAATTTTTCGGACAACCGCCTGTACCGCCAGCCCTGGCACAGCGGCGCCGAGCCTCTCACCGGGGAAGGCCCGCTTCGCTACGCGGACTTTGTCCTGGACGCCGGCCATCATCGACTGATCTCGGTGCGAGAGGACCACAGCAAGGCGCCTGAAGAAGCCGTCAACACGCTAGTCTCGATCCATCTCGACGACGGAAGTCAGGAGATTATGGTGAGCGGCGCGAATTTCTACGCGACTCCACGATTGAGCGTCGACGGAAAGCGACTGGCGTGGCTTACCTGGAACCACCCGAACATGCCCTGGGACGGAACGGAGCTTTGGGTCGCGACCGTCGAAGATGACGGCTCCCTCACGGGCAAGCGACCGGTAGCAGGAGGCGCGGACGAATCGATCTTTCAGCCCGAGTGGTCATCCGACGGAACTCTATATTTCGTGTCAGACCGAACAGGTTGGTGGAATCTCTATCGAGAGTCGGGCGACAAGATCGAAGCCATTACACAGCTAGAGACGTCTTTCGGAGTGCCGCAGTGGGTATTTCGCATGTCTACCTACGGCCTCCCCGGGGTGGACAAGCTGATAGCACTACACACGGATGGCGGCATTGATCATCTCGAATCGATCGATCTGGTCAACGAAGAATCTACGCCGATCGAAACCCCGTACTCCTCGCTCGCCGGGATTCAGGTTCAGCCGGGGCGGGCTGTCTTTCTTGGGGCGTCGGCCGAGCAGCCGCAGACTCTCGTCTCTCTCGATCTGAAGTCCGGTACCCTTGAAGTTCTCAAGCGCTCGCGAGATGTCCGCGTGGCTGCGGCGTACTTGTCGAAGCCGGAGGCGATAGAGTTTCCCACCGCCGGCGGCCAGACGGCGTACGGTCTTTACTACGCGCCGCGCAACCCCGATTTCCAGGCTCCGGTAGGCGAGCTCCCGCCATTAATTGTCCATGTCCATGGAGGTCCCACGGCCCGAGCAGGCGCCGGCTTCGGGCTTACTTCGCAGTTCTGGACGTCGCGAGGCTTTGCCTATATCGACCTGAACTACCGGGGAAGCAGTGGTTATGGAAGGCAATTTCGCAACAGTCTTCGTGGGCAGTGGGGAGTGGTGGACGTGGAAGACAGCGTCGCTGCAGCGGAATACGCCGTGAGCCGGGGCTTCGCGAATCCCGACGCTCTCCTGATAACGGGTGGTAGCGCCGGCGGATACACCACGCTCACGGCGCTGGCCCTCACCGATACATTCGCTGGGGGCGCCAGTTACTTCGGAATCGGTGATCTCGAGTCCTTCGTGCAGGACACTCACAAATTTGAATCACGCTACACGGACACCCTGGTGGGGGCTCTACCCGGGGCGCTCGAGACATATCGGGAACGGTCGGCTATGCATCACTTAGAGGACATGACTGCCCCCGTTCTGCTGCTCCAGGGTTTGGAAGACAAAATCGTTCCGCCAAACCAGGCCGCCATGATGGAGGAGGCTCTTCGGCAGAAGGGGACAC
>JBOGSL010000350.1:0-4818 GCA_050695395.1 Chloroflexota bacterium
GTCGTGGAGGCCGTCGACAAGAAGGTCGACGAGATCGCCCGGTCGATCCAGAAGTGGCTCGAGGAACGGTTCCACGTGCCCGGCAGCGATGCCGAGCTCGCCGTGCAGCACGTGCGCTACAACCTGCCGTCGCTCATCTCCGGCATCCAGAGCGCGGCGTCGGGCACGGGGTCGCTCGATCCCACCGGCGCGTTGGACATCGCCCGCGGGCTGGGCACCGCCATCACCCGGACCATCGACTACATCGATCTGCGGTACAAGGGCAGCGGCGTCGTGCTCGAGGCGGGTCACCCGGACATCGTCGCCCAATCGATCAAGACCGCGATCGGCAAGAGCGCGCTGGTCGGCCTGGCGGAGGCCGCGCTCGCCGGCGCGAAGGCGGCGCTCGCCGCTTTCACGGCCGGCGTCGGAGTCATCATCAACAAAGTGGCCGGCGTGATCGAGGCGCTGCTGCGGTTTGCGGTGCGCTTCTGCGATGCGCTTGCGCTGCGGAAGGTGTTCGCCGATGCTCGCCGGAAATGGACGTGCAACAAGCAGCCGGATGCGATCCAGAGGAACGCCGGCGAGTTCTCCGACTGGTTCAAGCAGGCGGTCGACCACGCAGCGGTCGTCGCGGCGCTGGTGATGAACTGCGGTGTCGCGGGCGATGCCATGCGCTTCCTGCAGGTGGTGACCGGCGACGGGGCCGTCATGACCCAAGGGCAGTTCGACAAGGGCGTCACGTACCTCAACGCCCTCAAGTCCTCGGCGGCGGACCTCATCCAGGATGTTCAGGCCAACATGAGAATCTCGAGCTCCGACAAGATGACCGCCGCGCTCCTGAAGCACGCGGGCGAGATCGGCTACGTGCAGAAGGAAGCGAAATCCTCGTGGCGGGCCCGGATCTTCGCGTGGAGTCACCAGGACCGCACCCAGAGCAAGGCGCTCAACTGGCTGCTCGGCAAGGCGGGGTACAAGCAGAGCACGGCGTTCAAGGCATAGTGTCTTCGATTCACGGTGGCCCTGCCGTCGAGCGGATTTTACCTCATATCCGGCCTCAAACAGCAGGATCGTCAACCCTTTCAAGGTCGGACGCGCGGGCACATCTGCTCAAATATCAGCCATGGAAAGTAAGTCAACTCTCGAGCGGGCGATCGAGGAGCACAAGGCCGGCCACCGGGTCAATGCCGAGGCGGCGTACCGTCGCATCCTGGAGCGCCAACCCGGCCACCCCGACGCCCTGAACTTCCTCGGCATGCTGCGCTGCCAGGCGGGCGACCCGACGGAGGCGGCGCAGCTCCTGCGGCGCTCGGTGGAGGCCGAGCCGTCGAATCCCCACGCGTGGCTCAACCTCGGAAACGTACTCGTGATCGCGGGGAACCAGGAGGAGGCACGGACGGCCTTCACTCGGGCGACAGAGCTCGCGCCCAATCTCGCGATGACGTGGTTCAACCTGGGCGTCTGTCTCGGACGCTGCAAGCAGCCGCGCGAGGCGGCTTCCGCGCTGCACCGGGCGCTCAAGGTCGAGCCCGGATACCTCCCGGCCTACGAATACCTCGCGCACGTCCTGTATCGCATGGGGAATTTCGCCGAAGCGTCCGAGGTGTACCAGGAGTGGCTGGTCTACGATCCGGAAAATCCGGTCGCGCGTCACATGCTGGCCGCGACGTCGGGCACGGGAGCGCCGTCTCGGGCCGCGAACGATTACGTGCGGCACCTGTTCGATGATTTTGCCGAATCCTTCGATGAGAGACTGGCCTCGCTTCAGTATCGCGCACCGCAGCTCGTGGCGCAGCGCCTCGAGCGCGATGCTTCAGGCGATGCAGGCCTGAATATTCTCGATGCCGGCTGCGGCACGGGACTGTGTGGGCCGCTGGTCAAGCCGCTGGCGAGTCATCTGGTGGGCGTCGACCTTTCGGTCGGAATGATCGATAAGGCCCGTGCGCGGGGCGCTTACGACGAGCTCGCCGTCGCGGAGCTCTGCGAGTTCATGCGCTCGCGCGCTGGGACCTTCGATGTCGTGGTCTCAGCGGACACGCTAGTATACTTCGGCGACCTTGAGGAGCCGCTTCGAGCCGCGCGGAAGTGTCTGCGACGCGGCGGTCGCGTAATTTTCACGGTTGAGCGGCTGGACTCAACGCGGGATTCAGATCCCCAAGGACCCTCGTACCATCTCGAGACGCACGGCCGTTACAGCCACGCCGAGGGCTACGTCTGCGGGGTGCTGGAAGCGGCCGGCTTCGCGGAAGTCACCATCGATTCCGTGATCCTGAGAAGGGAGCGGGGGCAGGAGGTCGTGGGGCTGATCGTGCTCGCCAGGGCGGCGTGAGGCGCGCGGGCTATCTCGCAAGGCGTTGCGACGCGCGAGGTGACGATTCCGGTCAAGGCCGGCGAGTTCGGCTATTCCTTTTCATAGGAGGCGGGCGATGAGCGAAATCAGCATTTCAGACCTGCAGGTCGGAGACCTTCTGCTCAAGTTCATGGAGGCTAGCGCCTCCAACGTGATGATCGCGGGCGGCCAGGCGATTCTCAGCCACAACCTCAGCGGCGGTCATGCGACGACCACCCATGCGGCGCTCTATGCAGGCAACGGCAACGTTTACGAGGCGGGAAGCGGCGGGATTCGTTGCGCGGCATTCAGGAAGGGTTTGACCTGGTCTGTCCACCGTTATGACAATTCCGCCGTGGCTGGGATGGCGAGCGTCATCGCCGAAGGCTACGTCGCCGAGAAGATGCGGAGCGAGGGAGGGTATGGCGCCTACTCGAAGTCCGGTGCCCTGGGCAGCATGTTTCATTCTTCCTCCCGGGGGACAGGCGCAAGAGCCGCCGAGAGCGGCCTCTGGGGTGCTGACCCGAACGTGCCGTCGAGCAGCTTTTATTGCTCATCTTTCGTGACACGCTCCTATATTGCCGCCGGCCAGACGTTCGACCCCGTGGTCGTGCCCATCGACGCAGACTACCGCTACGTATCCCCGAAGGAGCTGCAAGCGTGTCTCAATCGTTCCCGGAGCTGGACGGAGGTAGGGCGCCTCGTAGCTTGATGGAGGGACCGCGCGAGACCGAGCCGACGCCGTGGAGCGCGTCGCTCCCACCGAAGAGGAAATTCGATAGCGTGCCCAGCACCTGTCCCTGGTCCTTGCGCACGATCCCGGAGGTGTTCACCGCCTCGTGATAGGCCGCGAAGTCGGCGCTCTGCAGCCGGCGGCCCGGCAAAAACTCGAGCTGGACATCCGAGAACTTCGGCTGATAACCAAACGTCATCAAGCCGATCATCTCGCGTGCCAGGATTCGAGGAACGCGGGCCTTCGCGTCCCAGAACAGATCGGGATGCGCGTTAAAAAATCCCAACCATCTGCCCCGAGAGGTCGTCGCGGGCGGTGCGCCAACGAATCCGCCCTGCGTGATGAGATATTGCCTGTAGTTCTCGAAGCCGTCCTCGGCAAAGAAGAACTCGTTGTTGCCATGAACTCCCCCGAGGATGAAGGAGTCGTTCAGCAGCGGAGTCCAGTTCTTGTCATTGAGGATACTGCCGATCCCGAGAACCTTGGGTGAGTCGGCCAGGCCCCTCACTCCCGGTATCCGCAAGGCCGCGCGTATGCATTCGCGATCGGCAATCAGCTTGACGTCCTTCTCCTCGCTGACTCCGCCGCCCGAGGTCACTCCGAAGTTCCCGACCAGGTCCCGGTTGCGGCGGATTTTCGCGCTGCCGAGGACGAGCATCCGCAAGGCATTCCCGCTGGCATTGTGGTACAGCAGCCAGGCTGCCCACACGGTCTCATCCCAGCCCCGCCAGGCGAACCATGCGTTATCCGCACGGTAGTCCGCTTCGAAATGCCGAAGATGATCCTGAAACTGCAGGCTGTTCCAGCGCATGTCGACTCCCCGTGGGGCGCATTCGACGGCCGACCCTGTTAGAGGCGGTGCTGTGCACGGATTGCAGCGGAACCCGCGGTCCGGCGGTCGGCATTCTAGCGGGAATCGCGCAGCGTGCCGCCGTGCCCTCGAGAACCAGCCGAACGATCCCGATGCCCTGAATTTCCTTGGCATGCTGCGTTACCAGGCGGGGGATTCGAAGGAGGCCGTGGAGCTCCTGCGGCGCTCCCGGAGGCCGAGCCGTCGAATCCGCACGCAGGGCTAGACTTCGGAAACGTGCTCGTGGTGCTCGGGAGAGCCGCTTGAGGACGCGGGGCACCGGCGAAACGAGGGGAATCTCCCATTGAGCGGTCGTAGTCCTTGAAAAGTCATGGCTTTTCCTGCTATTGGTAGCGCCATTCTTCAGCCTTGTGTGGAGCATCGATGGCGCGCGCGAAGGTAGTCGATTTCGACTACTACCAGTTCATCGGGCTCATGCGCCGTGCGACCGACGCGGGCAAGCGGATCGACCCCGCGGACGGCAAGCGCTGGGCGGACTACATAAAATCCAATGGGATCAATGAAGTAGCGGCCACGGCTATCGCCCGCCAGAAGTTCGAGAGTGCAGTCCCCGTGATCATCGATGAAGGACTCGAGACCGACGGTCTATACTTCTACTCCAAGAACGACGAGGGTTGTCTGCGCCTGCAGACGATCGCGTAACCGTCGCGCGACGCCGATCGCGGCGCGAATGGTCGGCCGGCCTCCCTCGGAGAACCGGTCGGGGGGGAAACAAGGGCACCAAATGGCCACCAAGTACCAGGACAACAGGTCCGTGAAGGTGACGACTCCCTTCGGCGCGAATGCGCTCGTCTTTGCGCGCATGAGCAGCTCGGAGCAGGTGAGTCAGCCCTTCCATTGCGACATTGCCCTGCTCAGCGAGAGCGGCGATCTCGACCCCGACCGGATACTCGGCAAGCCGCTCGT
>JBOGSL010000351.1:0-1793 GCA_050695395.1 Chloroflexota bacterium
GTGGAGGGCGTCGCCGCGCTACCGTTCGCATCCCACTTTGCATGTCAATCAGTCGTAACTCGCCATGTCCGGGGGGAAGAACTTCACCCGGCGATGCGGCTCCTTGCCGCGGCTGCGCGAGACGACGTTGTAGCGTTCCGCCAGCTGATGCTGGAGCCGCCGCACGTACGGGTTCTGCGGCGACAGCTCGATGGCGCGGGCACGTTCCAGCACCTCGCCGATGGCCTGTTCGGCCTCCTCGAGCGCCGTCGTGGTTGGGTCGCGGTCTTTCCGACGGTTGAGATTGTAGACGCCCGCAAGGGTGCTTTCCAGCTGCTCCACGGTGTTCTGCTTGAGCACGTAGACGGGGATACCCTCGGACTCGGCGTCACGCAGCGGCTCCGGCTTGCGACGATAGTAGTTGCGTAGGGTGAGGACCAGATCGGCGTCTTCCACGCGATCGATGACATTGACGGGCACCCGCAGCTCGCGTACGGCCTGCTCCAGCTTGTTTCGACTGATGCCGAAGGGAAAAACGCGCAGCGGCTGCAGCGCCTCCGGCGCCTGGCCCGGTTGTCGCTCTCTGGCCGGCGGAGCCGCGGCGGCCGCGACCTCCGGCGCCTCGGTCGTCACATGGACCTCGCCGGCCGTGTCGCGCGTGCGAACCTCCCCTGGTATGGGGAAGCCGCGCAGCAGGCTGTCCACCGTCTCGGCGACATTGCGATGCACTACCACGTGGCTCCAATCTTGAATCTCGACCACCACATCGAAGGTAGGGGGAGCCATGCGTTCCAGGACCGTCTTCTGGGTGCCGCGCCGCCGAGCTTCCTCGTCGCCCAGCGTCACCGCCTGAATGCCACCGATCAGGTCGCTGAGCGTGGGGTTCTGCATCAGATTCTCCAGCTCGTTGCCATGCGCGGTGCCCACCAGCTGAACGCCCCGCTCGGCGATGGTGCGCGCCGCCTGCGCTTCCAACTCGGTGCCGATCTCGTCGATCACGATCACCTGCGGCATGTGGTTCTCGACGGCCTCGATCATCACGGCATGCTGCCGCGGGGGGCTGGCCACCTGCATGCGTCGCGCTCGTCCCACGGCCGGGTGTGGGATGTCGCCGTCGCCGCCGATCTCATTCGATGTATCGACAATCACCACCCGCTTGCGGAAGTCCTCGGCCAACACTCGCGCCACTTCGCGCAGCATGGTGGTTTTTCCCACGCCGGGACGGCCCAGCAGCAGGATACTCTGGCCCGCCTCGACTATGTCCTGGATGATTGCGATGGTGCCGTATACCGCGCGGCCCACTCGCAAGGTGAGGCCGACGGGCAGGCCGGAGCGATTGCGGATAACCGAGATGCGATGCAGGGTACGTTCGATCCCGGCGCGGTTGTCCTCGCCGAAGGCGCCGATGTGCGTGATGACGTGCTCGATCTCTTCGAAGTTGACGGGCTTCTGGCTGAGCACCAGCTCGGCATCGGGGAAGCGCGCTTCGGGGACGCGCCCCACGTCCATCACGATCTCGAGGGTGTCCTCGACACGCCCGGATCGCTGCAGCCCTTGATAGATGGCCGGCGGCACAACCTCGAGCAGCGCCTCGATGTCGTCTTCATAGTCCTCTCGGGCTAGAGACACGGTAGGCGATCCTTTGTGTGAGATGCCGCGAACGCGCGCGGTAGGGGTCGCACCCCAAACCCCGGGGCTGCGTTAGGATCGCCGCAACGGCCCGGGCGAAGAAACGCATCTTCCGGTCTCATGGACACGGGTGCAGTGCCTGCTCTGGGTCCCTTTCCCACCGGCACCAATTCGAACGCCCGAAT
>JBOGSL010000352.1:0-24796 GCA_050695395.1 Chloroflexota bacterium
GGTTCGTAGTGCTCAGGCTTCACAATAGGCCCGCCTGACAGAGATTTTCAAGGACCTCGAAAGACCCGACGCGCTTCGCCGGCTCTCCTGATTGTTGAAGCGGGCGTCAGGGGCACGATAAAGCTTCTCGCACGCCGGTGTCGCGTCGCTGCCGCTGTCGGGCGAAAGCAGGGTCCGGACTGTCTGGCACGGGCCGTGCCTGTTCGGAGTGCGTCACTTTGCAGCGTTCTCGCTGCTCCCAACAATAACTTGCGTCACCAACATTGTTAGTATTATGCTAATCATGTGGACGGCGTGAGAAACCACGCGCTGAGGGTCCGCTAAGGCAGGTCTCATGGAGCAAGCGTCGGACGAGACGGTAAAACCACAGATCCAACTGCCCCTCCGCAAACGCCAAGCGGTGATGGGCGCTGTGATGATGGGCCTCTTTTTGGGGGCGTTGGACCAGTCGGTGGTCGGCACAGCGCTGCCGAAGATAGTCACCGATCTGCATGGCAACAACCTCTACACGTGGGTCGTTACCTCGTACCTGCTGACCAGCACCATCACCGTGCCGATCTATGGAAAGCTCTCCGACATGTACGGGCGCAAGGTACTGCTGCTCGTCGGGATCGTGCTCTTCCTCGCCGGCTCGGCGCTGTCCGGCCTCTCTCAGTCGATGACCGAGCTGGTGCTCTTCCGCGGCTTGCAAGGCTTCGGCGCGGGCGCGCTCTTCCCTATATCACTGTCCATCATTGGGGATATATTTACGCCCCGAGAGCGGGGCCGTTATCAAGGCTTGTTTGGCGCTGTCTTCGGTCTCAGCTTCGTGATCGGGCCCTTCATTGGCGGCTGGATCACAGACAACATCACGTGGCACTGGGTGTTCTATGTGAACCTTCCCATCGGCCTTGCGGCCCTTGCGGTCATCGCGGCGGTCCTTCCGAACTTCCACCCGCCGGTGCGCAGCAGCATCCGCGATCTCGACATTCTGGGTATTCTGGTCTTCGCGGGCGGCGTGGTGCCGCTCATGATCGGTCTTACGGACAAGGGACAGACCACGTCGTCCGGCGCGCTTCTCAACTGGACAGACCCTTCGGTGGGTGGCTTGATACTTCTCGGGTTGGTGTTGCTTGCTGTCTTCGTCTTCATCGAGTCGCGTGCCAAACAACCCATCATTCCGTTGTCCCTGTTCCGTGGCCGGACCTTCGCCGCGGTGAACACCGCGATCTTTCTGATCTCGTTCGGTATGTTCGCGGCGATCATCTTCTTGCCACGCTACTACCAGGGCGTGCGCGGGATCAGCGCAACGGAGTCCGGCTATCTCGTCTGGCCTCTTTTAGTTGGGCTGATGGGCGCAAGCATCGGCGCGGGAATCCTGACCTCCAGGATGGGTCGATACAAAAAATTGGTCACCGTAGCGATGGTCGTGTTCATCATCGGCTCGTACTTCATGACTCACATCCAGGCCGGCACTTCCAACTGGCTGCTCTGGGCGTGGATGCTGGTGATGGGAGCGGGCATAGGGCCCTCGATGTCCGTCTTCACGGTGGCGGTGCAGAGCGAGGCGCCTCCGGCCCAGCTTGGCGTCGCGACCAGCACCTTGACCTTCATTCGTCAAATCGGGGGCTCAGTGGGCCTGGCCATCTCCGGCACACTCTTCAGCCAGACCTTCAACCAGAAGCTTCCCGGGTCGCTTTTGAGCCACGGCATTCCCGTCTCTGTGGCGCATCACCTTTCCTCGGGGGCCGGCGCAGTCACCGGCAGCAGCTTGACGGGAGTCGGCCTGGGATCGCAACTCGGTCATGTCCTTCCGGCGAAGCTCCACCCGCTCATTCCGAAACTGGTGGCGGCGATTCACGACGCCTTCGCCCAATCCATCGGTGTCGTGTTCTGGCTGCCGGTGGCGGCAGGGATCGTTGCCTTTATAGCGGTGCTCGTCATGCCGGACGTTAAGCTACGCGGCCAGGCCCGAGGTAGCGCCGAGGCAGCCAACACCATCCCCGGGGCGGAAATACCGGACGATCACATCCTCGCGGAGGAAGAGGCGGCGGCGAGGTGAGCGATCGACCCGTGGTTGAGCAGGCTCTGGCGGAGATCGACGCGCTTATTGGCTTCCAGCGCCGGGCCTTCGCCACGCGGCACACGTATCGAGAGCTGAGCCTGCCGCAGCTTCACCTGCTGTTCAATCTCCAGGCCGGAGGCCCCCGAACCGTCTCGGAGCTGGCGGAGACTCTGGAAGTCTCCACGCCCTCGGCGAGCGCCATCCTCGACCGCATGGAAGAGCACGATCTGGTAACCCGCTGCCGGGATACGACAGACCGCCGGGTGGTTCACGTGGGCATAGGCGAGCGCGGTGCAACCTTACTCGAGGAAATGGCGGGGATGAAACGCGACCAACTCCGCCGGGTGCTCGATCTGATGACGGACGGCGAGCTGGCGAATCTCATCAGCGGCGTGGAAGCGCTGCGGCGGGCTGTGGAGACAGTGGAAACGAGCGTCGGCGCGACATAGAAGGCGTGCCGCGGGCGAGAGGCTCCCGCATTCGTAGCGGTAGGGCTACGAGCCGGCCGCCTTGGCCGCAAACTCCTGTCGCCGTCGCCGCAGATACTCGCCCGCTATTTCGGCCGGGTACATCGCGCTCCCCGCAATGACAACTTTCTCCGTCCCACCGTCATCTCCACGCTGGAAGACCACCTTCTCGCCGGGTGAACCGTACCCTTCCTTCTCCTCGATCAACAGCGTGTTCTCGTCCAGCACCTCTACCTTGACGGCATCGTCTGCCGGGCTGTCCGAATCCGGCCCCATGAGGAACAGCTGATTGCCCAGCCGCACGATGTCCGCATACCCTCCCAGGCTGACAAACCGTCCGGTGTAGCTATCGAGGTCGTCGGGATGCTCGGGAACGCTCTGGGCCAATGCCAGATCAACCAGCTTGACGATGGACTTAACCATATCGGACGCCGGCCCGCTCGAGTCGCTGGTGAGCACACTTATCGCTAGACGGTCCTCCGGGTCGAGCAACGTGCGGGTGATGTGTCCTGGGAAGCCTCCGCTGTGGCCGACCATGCGCCGCTCCCCGATCTTGGTCACCTGCATCCCGAGGCCGTAACTATCCATGTCCTCCACGATCCAGTAAGGCCGCTGCATCTCGCGCTTGGAAGCGTCGCTTACGAGCTCCTCGTTCCCGAGAAAGTGCGCCTGTGCGAAACGGGTGAGATCGGGGGCGGTGGAGTAGAAGCCGGTTGCCGGCGACATGGCTCCCGTGTTCGCGTCGGGCAGAGGGATGCGCTCTGTTAGCAGATTCCGCGAGGTGTAGCCCGTCACCAGGCGCTCCTGAGCCTCGGCCGTCGTCTCCGGGCCGGTATTTTCCAGGCCCAGCGGCTCGACGATCTCCTCTTGGACGAACTGGTTGTAGGGACGGCCGGACACGGCTTCGATTACCAGGCCGAGTAGGGAGAAGCCGATATTGGAATACTTGAGCTTCTGATTTGCGGGGAGCACCGAACCGTTTTGCTCGACCAGACTACGTAGTTGGCCAACGTCCGGGAACGGATCTTCGAGCTGCCAGTGGTCGTTCTGGAAGCCGTCGCGGGTAATGCCGGCGGCGTGGTTGAGCACCTCACGAATGGTGACATCGGCTACGGGCGGCTGGAGCCAGAGGATGAACTGGACGAGCCGATCGTCCAGCCGCAGTTTGCCCTGTTCGACGAGCTTCATGATGGCGGTGGCAGTAAACCACTTGGAGTGCGACGCCACCCGGAAAATGCTCTCCGGCTCGGCAGGGGATTGCTCTTGGAGATTGGCGAATCCATAAGCTCTCGCAACCAGCGGCTCGTCGCCCAGCCGAACCGC
Source organism: Chloroflexota bacterium (assembly GCA_050695395.1). Taxonomy (GTDB): domain Bacteria; phylum Chloroflexota; class UBA5177; order UBA5177; family UBA5177; genus JBOGSL01. Next base: position 3,835 of record JBOGSL010000352.1, read on the forward strand.
GAAGGTGAGCGCCGGAATCTCTTTCAATTGCTGCTGGTACGCGAGCCATTGGTCGGCGTACGCGAGCGCATCGTCCACCAGCCGGCTGTTCATCTCAGGCACGTTGATTTCCTTTCTGCCAGCAATTGTTACATGAAGGATCTGTGGGCGATGTGAGCGGAATGGGCGACATTGCTGTAGGCCGCCTGGTCTTTTCCCGCGTCACATCTACGTTCGGGCAGTCTGGCCGGGTCCGCTCGCGCCGCCATCGGATGCCGGAGAGGCGGCGCTGCCTACAGCCGCTCACTCCCGGCGGCCCACACCGCCGATATCGGGCCCGGTCCCACTAGCCCCCGCGGCCTCGTCAACCTCCTCGGGCGGCAGCATCTTTCGGAAGAAAAAGTAGTACATAACGCCGTTGATGCTCTGAAAGAGCGCTCCAAGCTCGAAGGGCAACACGAGGGAGACGCTCTGGAACAGATAGCCCGCGAGCAGCGGGCTGAGACTCGACGTCGCCTGAGCGGGCAAATTCGAGAGACCAGCGACGCTGGCACGTTCCTCCGGCTGGGCCATGGCCATGACGTACGACTGTCGCAGGGGAAGATTGACCCGCTGAGTCACCATTCGGATGCCGTAGATCATGCCGGCGAGCCAGAAGTACGGAGAAAGCGCCACCGCTACCAGCAACACTGCCGACAGGATTCGGCTGAGCACGATGGCCCGAATCAAGCCCAGCCGGCGCGCAATGGGAGCCGCGCTGAGATTGGATACCATGCTCGCTAGATTGATCAGCGCATAGAGGATGCCAATGGATTCCGTCCCCACCCCATAGCGCCGGAAAAACCAGTACGTCACGAACGGACCAAAGAAGCCGACGGCCAACCCGTTGACGCTATTCGTCGACCAGAGCTTGAGCAGCAGCGGCAACGATCGCCTGGGGAACGTGATGAGCCCCTGCCGATTCGTCGGACGTCGAGCCACATCGCGCACGGGCAGCACGATGAGGCTGCTGGCCAATGCAAGGATAGCGATCACGGCAAAGGCGGGCAGGTATATGTCGCTGCCGCGCAGCGCGAGCCGGCCCGCCAATTGGGGTAAGCCGGCGAGCAGTCCGCCGACGAGAGCGCCTGCGGACGATGCAAGGGCCAGGCGACCAAAGACGGTGTTGCGAACCGCAGCAGGCACCGCATCCGTGACCAGGGCTTGCTCGGCCGGCTGATATGGACCAACCGTCCCGGTTCCGGCGCCTCCTCCGCGCCCAAACGAGCCGAGGGCTGCGAATAGGAAGAGCAGAGGATACAAGCGCGTGAAAATGAAGCCGAAGGCGCCCAGGGCCGTTAGCAGCGGAATCGCGATGAGAAAGAAGCGCCGCCCCAGTCGGTCCGAGAGCAAACCCACACCGGCCGACATCACGGCAGAGGCAACGGCCGTCAGTGCCACGAGAACCCCCAGCAGAGTGGCATCGAAACCGATCGAAAGGAGGTAGATGGGGGTAACCACGGCGGCGAGAGCGCGACCCGCGCTCATGCTGGCTCTGGCAGCAATTATGAGGGACACATCTCTGGGGAGCCAGGTAGGGACGAGTACATCCCGCAGTCGCGTTGCAACGTGTAGCACGGCCCCTCCCGTCATTTATACGGGAGGGGCAAAGGAGTGGGGGCGCGGCCCCCCACTTCAAGCAAACGACCTCGGGCGAAGGAGGCTGCGGGACCGGGCTCGCAAAGGGGACGGTGAGGGAGGGGCTTCGCCCCTCCCTCACATCTCTAACGTCCCCCAGCTCCCGCGCTGCTGTCCGACCCCATGCCGTAGTGGAACATGCCACGATTGAGCGCGGTGAAGGACACGCTGGAAGCCGCCACCAGACCAAGTTGGCCGCTTCCCGCTGCCCTCCCGACATCGACGGTGAGGTGCTGCATCGGGCCCACCACGTACATCTCCTGGAAGTGTCTACCATTGGCGCGAATGAACTCGACTACTACCGGGGAAGGCTGGCTGTTGGGATCGAACAGGTGAAGAAGGTCACCCTTGCCTTTGCCCGTGTTGACGGACGCGAAATCCCAGGTCGTCGCTGTCGATGGCACGCCAAAGTTGTCAGTGTATGCATGGTGAATGGCACCCACATAGCTGGTTTGCTCGGCAACCAGCGGCGCCGACGCGCGGAGCACGAGCGCTACATTGGCGCGGCCTGCAAACTTGTTCGTCTCGTAGCCGGGGCGGGCGCCCGGATGCAACGTCTGCTGCTTTGTCCCGACCAGCGCGCCGTCCGGGGCGAAGGCCCGCAGCGTGATCGAGATTGGGTGGTTGGAGGGATTGATGATCCCAATCCAGTGCGGCGCGTTCCCCGACGGGCCGCCGGCGAAGTAATACGAGTTGTGCAAGGACCGCACGCCGATTTTGCTCGTCATCGACTTGAACGCGTACATGGTTCGACTGGCCACCACAGGCTGGCCGGCACGAACCACGGCGCCAACCGCATCATGATGCACAAACGAATTGACGTGGAAGGATGTCTGCGAGGTGGGAGGCATCGTTCGGTACACGGTAAACGGATGGCCGTGAGTGGGCAGGAAGCGGACGGCGACGCGCACCGACGAGTGATTCGGATTCTCCACCCCGATAAAGTCGCGGTACGGACCACCCGTGTTACCGTTGGCGAAGTACCAGACGTTCGAGGGGCTTGTGACGCCGGAGGTCACCGCTCCGTCGTTGCGGAAGTACACCTGCCGGGCCGCGACGATCGGGATATCCGAAGATACCTCGGCCGCCGTGGAGACGTTCGGTCCCACGTCGCGATTCACGTCCTCGGTGTAGCGGCTGCGGCCATTCACATTAAAGTTCTTGGTGGTCACCGAGCCATTGGTGTGCAAGTAACTGATGGTGACGCGGGCACGCGTGGCCGTCGGGTTGAGGATGTCCAGATATTCGTGAAACCCGCCACCGGTGTATTGGGCCGAGAAGTAGAAGTGGGTTGTGACGGCTCGAGCAACCGTCAGCGAGATGGTAGCTTTGCGCCCGCCGGAGGCCACGGCCGAGAGCGTTGTGCTGCCGCCCGCGGCGCTGCTGGGAACCGTGATCTTCGTGCTGAACTGTCCGGCGCCGTTCGCCGTGGCCGTCCCTAGTTTTACGCCGCCGAGGTAGATAGTCACCGTGGATGCGCCGGCGAACCCAAATCCGCTCACTGTTACCTGCGTCCCCGGTGCGGCCGTGGTGGGAACCACTACCACCGACGGCTTGAGGTGCGAAACGGCGAGAGCGGCCGAAGACTGGTGGCCGTTGAATGCGCTCCGAGCGTACACCGTGTATGAACCACCGCGAGCGTTACCCGGAATTTTGAGGCTGGCGGTAAAGCTGCCGTTGCTGTCTGCGGTGACCGTGGTGCGTACCGTCCTCGTCGCGCCGTTCGTCAGCGTCAGCGGGATACGGACTACGACCGAGCGGTTGGCAGGGTAGCCCGTCCCCTTAGCCGTTACCATGGTCCCCGGGATGACTGAATTGGGCGATACCGCCAGGCTCGTCGCCACGTTGGCGATGCTGAGACTGGTGCTGAGGTGCTGATACCGAGCGAAGGCGTGGACGGCGACGGTACCCGGTTTGGCAGCCGCCGGAACCGGGAACTTGACGCTGAACCGGCCTGCATTTCCGACGGCGACGACCCGTCTTACGAACCTGTTGGGCGCGCCAAATCGCGGGAAGGACGCCTGCACCGTCACGTGAGTACGGGCGGCGAAGCCGCGGCCGGAAACGGTGACAGTCTGCCCGTGAGTCGCCGAGCTTGGCGCCACGCTGATCGAGCCGTTGTAATGCGGGACGATCGATCCTGACGCGCTATCGCCGCTACTTCCGGTGGCTTGCAGCGTGTCGGTCTGCGGTTTGGGATTGTAGGGCACGTGGAAATGCACGGGGCCGAATGCGCCCTGGCCGTCGGTGTTGATCGAGTGCGACTCATCCAGCGTATTCCCGGTTGAGAGCGGATACCGAACCACCAGGTTGATGGTCTCGTTGGCCTTGAAGCCGTGACCCTGGGCCTGGAAGGTGCTGCCGGGCGTGACTCGAACGGTGGGGGTTGTCCCGGGCTGCAAGATAACCACTTGCTGGGCCTGGGCGAGAACCGGACTCGTGCCGAGGCCCGCGACCGGCGCGATCATGCCTGCGACGAGTACAAGCGCCGCAATAGGTGTAAAAAGGCGTTTCATGAACTCTCCTCCTGCCTCTGTTGCGACTCGCCGCCGGGCGAGCCTTGCTTTCCGTCCAATTGCAATGGCAGGATTTGTACCGGACGCGCCTCCTCCGGGATTGTCAAGGGAAGTGGAGAGTTAACAAACAATGACAAGAGGAAGGCGTGTCCCGACGCCTCCAGACTACGACGAAGCTGCCGTCTTCAACCCCACCCGCGTATCTCCCAGTACTTCCCCGTGGGCAATGCCCAATGTCTTGATCCAGCGCTGCTGGCCGAAGGTAAGGGCGACGAACTGGCCCAACTCCACTAGCTGCGGCACCGTGAAGTGCCGGTGCAGGCGCTCCCAGAGTTCATGATCGGCGATGGCCGAATCCCACATGATGGCGCTGGTGTACGTGAGGGCTGTCTTCTCCCGATCCGTGTATCGATCGGAAACCATGAAGTTCAGCAGATCAGCGTACTTCTCCTCCGTGAGGCCTTGCCGCCCAGCCTGGGCGGAACGTTGAACCCCTCAGTAGTCGCAGGCGATGGACTGCGAAACGTACACGCGGCAAAGCTCCTTGAGCTCGTGCTCCAACACGCCATTCCGAAAGATCAACTCCCAAGCTTCCGAAAAGGCCCGTATCGCATCCGGATGGTTGGCGCGGATCGCCTGGCTCTCGGGTCGAGGAGTCCCGTGCAAACGGGCGTGCTCAAGGTAGCCCTGGATCTCCGGATCCTCGATGTCGCTAAGGTTCGCGTACGGGATGTGAGGCATGTGGGCTCCTGTCCCCCCCCTGCATCATAAGCCGAATCCAATGAGCACCAAGAAGTCCGCGAAATCCGCCCAATCCCGGCGATCGTAGGGCGGAACCGCGCGGCAGTCTCTGGCCGCCTTGTCCGGGAGGTAGGTGGCGCGATGTTCCGGCGCGTCGCCGGCTGCGCCCAAGGCCGCGTGCCACTGCTCCCATGGCAATAGACTTGCTATGGAAGGCGAGAAATCTCTCTGTCTCCGTTGAAAGGATCCCTGATTGACCGAGCTGACTATCCAGCCATCGATCGATGATGCACCGGTCGATATCACGATCACTACCGATCCCGAAGAGTCCGCCCGGGAAGCGGGCCTGCGGTACGTGTCGGATCATCAGCCCGGCATCCGAAGAGTGGCCGCCGGCCCCGATTTTATCTACCTCGGGGTCGATGGCCAGCCCCTCCAGAACGAGGCAAAGCTAGAGCGCCTGAGGGCCTTAGTCATTCCGCCGGCATGGACCAATGTCTGGATCTCGCCTCTTAAGAACGGGCACATCCAGGCCACAGGACGAGACGAGAAGGGTAGAAAACAGTACATCTACCACCCGCGCTGGCGCGAGATTCGAGACGAGACCAAGTACCACCGCATGGTTCTCTTCGGCGAGAAGCTGCCGAGCATCCGTCGGAAAGTGCAGGAAGATCTCGCGCGGCGTGGCCTGTCTCGCGAACGGGTGCTTGCCAGCCTAGTCCAGCTACTCGACGAGACGTACATCCGAATCGGCAACCAAGAGTACGCGCGCGAAAGCCAGCATTTTGGCTTGACTACGATGCAGCACCAGCACGTGGATGTTACCGGAGAAACCATGCACTTCCACTTCATGGGGAAGTCGGGCAAGGAGCACGCCGTGGACGTGCGAGACCGGCGCGTGGCCAGGATGATCAAACGACTCGAGGAGCTGCCGGGCCAGGAGCTCTTCCAATTCGTAGATCATGAGGGGCAGCGACACAACGTGCAGTCGGACGACGTGAATGAGTACCTACACGAGGCCAGTGGCGAGGAATTTTCCGCCAAGGATTTTCGCACGTTCCACGGGACTGTCTGCGCCGCCATCGCCCTCAACGAGCTTGGTCCGGCAACGACCAAGGCGCAAACCAAGCGAAACATCAGTTCGGCGATTAAAGAAGCGGCCAAGCATCTCGGTAACACTCCGACCGTCTGCCGAAAGTCGTACGTCCACCCAGGCATTCTCGAAGCGTACCAGAACAAGCAACTACTACCAGTCTTTCGAGAAGATCTGCCCGCTCACCAGGGACTGACTCCCGATGAGGTGGCTGTGCTCACCCTACTCGAGCGGCGGCTGATGGACGAACGACAAAGTGCGTGACTCGTGCTGAGGGCCTGCCTCCGTCGTCAAGGGCGCCGCTAACCCCAGAACGGAAACAGCCGCTTCGACCACAGTCTCCACCGATACATGCTCGAGACAGGTTTCCCAGCGGGGCAGCGGGCAGCAGCCCTGGTACCAGCACGGCTGAATGGTGAAGTTGCCAATTTCTCGCAGCTCGCAGGCCGGATACCCCTGAAGGTTGACGTGCGGCGACGGGTGGCCGTACCGGCCGGCCCAGGACGGTCCGAAGAGGGTGATGACCGGCACTTCCAGCGCCGCCGCCAATCTCGCCAACCCGGTATCCACTCCGACAAACAAGCTTGCACTCGAGAGGGCGGCGGCCAGCACGCGCAGCGAGCCTCGCGGCCAGATGACGGCGCCCGCTTGCTGTGCAATTCGCTTCGCTACATTTGGCTCGTCACCGCAGATCACCACAAGCTCCGCTCCACGTTCCCTCAGGGCGAGCCCGACCGCGGCGAATCGCTCCTCCGGCCAACGCTTGATGCGCATGCCGGAGCTCGGACAGAGGAAGACCGGGGCAGCTCCAACTCCCAAGTCCCCCAGCACCTCTCGTGCATCAAAAATCTCACCCTCGTCCAGATAAATCCGGGGAGGAGGGTTGACTTTCACGGAAATAGCACCCTCGTCCCGCAGTATGTGCAGAAAGCGCTCGCCCACCAGTTCGTCATCCGGCGGCCTCCGCCACAGATCGCTGATGACGCACGGCGCGCTCTCTTCCAGGAGGGTGGCTATGCCCTCATAGCGCGTGTCCGAAACGATGAGGTCGAAGTTCTCCTCTGCCAGGAACGCGGCCAGATCGTCGCGCGCAGACTGCACGTCCCGCTGGATGGCGATGACACGCTGGGCGTGAGGATCGCGCCGCAGTAGCTCGGCGCCCGGGGAGAACGTGAACACGGTGACCGCGGCATGTGGATGGGAGCGCTTCAGCGCTTGGATGGCTGGCAGTGCGATGACCAGATCCCCGATGCCGCCGAGCAACTCGACGAAGAGGATGCTGCGAAGGACCACCAGGGGCCTACGCCGTGCTGGTTGAGAGTGCCTGCTGTTGCTGCAGTCGCTGACGCAGAGCCACGCAGAGGCTGTGAGCGATCATGGAGTGAGCATCCTCCACCAGCTCGATCCCGTCGGCGGGTACACAAATAGTCAGGTCTGCCAGAAAGCGCAGCCTACCTCCGCGCCGTCCCGTCAAAGCGATCGTTCGCGCGCCGAACTCTCGAGCCGCCTCGGCCAGAGCCAGTACATTCGGCGACTCGCCGCTGGTGCTGATGGCAAGTACCACATCGCCTGGCCGGACCAAACATCGCAACTGCTCGGCGAAAACCCTGGTGAAATCGGCGTCGTTCGCCCAGGCGGTAATCAGCGGCACGTTGTCTGTCAGCGGGGCCACGCGGAACGGAGCCAGACCTTCCGTGCGAGTGCCCTTCGCGAGATCGCAGGCGAAGTGGGACGCCGTCGCCGCGCTCCCCCCGTTCCCTGCCACGAAAACGGTCCCTCCCCGCCGCTGGCAGTCCAGCAACATCTTGGCCGCTCGCTCCATGGCTTTAAACGGCATCGTCCGTGAAAGGTCTCCTAGGTTTGACCAGTACTGCTCGATGTCTGAGCGCATCTCGCCTATCCTCCTTTTGGCTGGACACCCAGCCCCGCGCCAAGCTCGATCCCTGCGTTCTCAAGCAACGTGGCGCCCTCAAACTCCAATTCGAAGCGCAACTCGCGCAGCCCCTCTTCCGCCAGGCTATGGCGAAGCTCGCTTTGGTGTGCGGGAAGGCAATACACGAGAAGGAACCCTCCGCCACCCGCGCCCGTGATCTTGCCGCCTGCCGCGCCCGCGCGGCGAGCGAGACCATACCAGCGGTCGATGTCCGGGTTCGAGATCTTGTTGGAAAGCATGCGCTTCTGTCGCCACGCCTGATCCAGCAAGTCGCCAAAGTCATCCAGTGCGTCCCCCTCCAGCGCAGCGCGCATCTCCGCCCCCAGCCGTTTGATGTTGTGTAGCGAATCGATGACCGAGGACGCTCGGCTCGAGTCGTGTCGCTGCTGCTCCAAAATCGACGATGATTGACGCGACTTGCCGGTCGAGAAGAGGAGCAGCCTCGAGTTAAGGGTGGCAACCACGTCGGGCGACAGCCTCAGCGGCTCAAGGCACACGCTGTCATCGCCGGCGAAGCTGATGGCATTGAGGCCGCCGAAGGCACTCGCATACTGATCTTGCTTACCGATCGGCATGCCTAGGCGCTCGATTTCAAGCTCGCAGGCCGCCTCAGCCAGTTCCGAGTGCGTGAGGTTGATGTCGAGGTAGCCGGCCAGAGCCGTGAGCAAAGCCACGGCCATGGCCGAGGACGAGCCGAGACCAGTACCGGGGCTCACTTCCGCTGCCAGGAAAAGCTCGACGCCCTCCCTGAGGGAGCCGCGCTCGGCGGCCCAGGCGAGCGCCGCTTTCGGCAAGCTGAGAGGCTCGGCAACTCGGGGCAATGCGCCTCGAGGGTGCGACTCCCACACCCGGTAGTCGGCTGAGGTGAGGTGGATCCCCCGGTCGTGCGACGGGCCAACCATGGCGTAGCTGAAGCGATTGATCGAGGTACTCAGCACCTGACCGCCGTGCTGCCGGTAGTAAGCGGGAAGGTCTGTTCCGCCACCGCCGAAGCTCACTCGCACGGGGGCCCGGGCTACGAACCGCCGATCGGACATCACGGCCAGCTCGTTTCGTTGAGGGGCGTGACAATGACTTCCTGCATTGAGGAGCCGGCGGGCATCTGAAGAGCGTAGAGAATGACCTGTGCCACAGTTCGCGGGTCCTGCAGGCTTCCCTCCTCCGGCATGGGAATGCCCTGCTCGGGGAAGCTGTCGAACCAGTGCGTCTTCATGCCGCCGGGAATCACCGTGGTGACCTTGATGTTGTGCGGCCTGCCTTCAACTCCGAGCGCTCGGCTCAAGCCGACCAGTCCCCATTTCGAAGCATGATAGGCGGCCGCATTCGCCCACGCGCGGGTGGCAGCGGTAGAGGCAACGTTCACCACGTGTCCACCGCCTTGCTGTTCCATGATCGGAAACGCCGCCTTGGCAACGAGAAACGGGCCGCGCAGGTTGACTCCCAGAATCCGGTCCCATTGGTCGATACTCAGCTCACTCAGCGACGCGACGCGGTCGAAACCGGCGCAATTGATCGCATAATCGAGGCGGCCAAACCGATCCCGAATCTTTTCGACAGCCTCCGCGACTGCCCCGGCGTTGCTCACGTCAACGGCTATTCCCAGTGCCTCGGCACCGCCGGCGCTTAGTTCCCGGCTGGTCTCGTTGACCGAATCGTTCTGCAGATCAAGGCAAGCTACGTTGATGCCGGCGCCGGCGAGCGTGCAAGCGGTTGCACGGCCCAGCCCGCTCCCGGCTCCGGTTACGAGCGCGACCCGTTGCTCAGACTGTGCTGACATCGGCTACTCCTTCCCCACGACGTCCCTCAGGCATGCGGCACGGTCTCCGCAGCAGGGCGACGCGGTCCACGAATTGCGTCTTGCCATCAACCTGTCCTCCGAGCCACCGCCGCCAGATCTCGGGGGTGGACGTTCCAGCGATCGATGAGATCGGCGAAGAGCGCGTCGGCATTGTGAGTGCGATCTTTGATCATGGTCGGCAGGCCCAGGTGATACGTGCCACTCGGAAGCAGCCCGCAGCCGCCATACTTGCGGATAAGAAGCCATTGCACGACGACCTCTTCCCCCGCGTGCACCTCCGGCAGCTTCCTCCAGAAGGAAAACGCTCCCACATCGGCCAGCTTCGCCCGGTCGTAGAGCACGTTGGCTCCGCCCACCCAGGCCACTTTGTAACGCACCGCCTTGCCGTCCGGAGTAAGCTTCTGTTCCAGATGCAGAGGATTGGCGGCGTTGTTGACCAGGTGGCGTTCCATGGGGACATCCCCCGGCGCGAACGGCTCTGGTTCGACCGGGCCATCCCAGAGCTCGATGTGTTCTTGCTGCGGCCGGAAGTCCTCCAGATACTCGAGTCCGGTAGCCGCGCAACCGACGAACCCGCAACGCTCGTTGACGATCGTGTCCAGCATGCGCCGGACAACGGGAGGATCGAGTAGCACGTCGTTATCCAGATACTGCAGATACGGCGCTCTGCTTCGGTCGAAGAGGAACTGGCGCTGCTCCGCCATGCCCCGACTCGGACGTCGGGCGTGCAGCTCAACTGAGTGCCCGTGCCAGCGCAAGGCACGCACCAGAGTTTGGATCTCGATGCTCTCCAGCGGCGAGTCAGCCTCGCTTTGGTCGGCAATGATCACGTCAAAATCCCTAAAGGTCTGCCCCAGCAAGCTTGTCAGCACCACGGCCAGGCCGGTCTTCCGGTAGCGCGTGGGAATGAGCACATCGATCATCGCCACGCGCCCACCGCCTCCTGATGTTCCGCCAGAACTGAGCGGTAGAGTCCTTCGCTCCGCAGGGCAACGAGCGGCCAGGTGAAGCGTTGCTCGACACGCTGCCGCGCGGCCCTGCCCATCGACTGCATCAGGCCCGGGCGTGTCAATAGAAAATGAAGCCGTTCGGCTAGCGCCATGGGATCCCGCGGGGGCACGAGGAAGCCGGAGGTGCCGTGGTCGACGGTGAAGCTGATGCCTCCCACCGCAGATCCGATCACCGGCCGGCCGCAGGCCATTGCCTCGAGCGGCGTCAATCCGAACGGTTCGTACCATGGGGTCGTTACGGCGACATCGCCGGCGCAATAGTAGCGATACAGCTCATCCTGCTGGCGCTTGCCCACAAAGCTCACCCGTCGCTCGATGCCGAGCGACGCGGCCAGGCGTCGCAACTCGCCGATTTCGGGGGTAGCGGCTTCATCTGGGCAATCGGTAGTTCCGCCAACCACCAGCAATCGGACCGGCAACTCGCTCCGTCGGACCAGCAGCGCCATAGCCCGGACCACGTTGCGCACATCTTTGCGCGGCAGCATCCGTCCAACGTAGACAATCAGCGGATCGCCCAGCGGCAGACCGAGCGCTTGCCGGGCCGCCTCTCGGGGCTCCGGCCGGAACAGTCTGATGTTAACGGCCGACGGTATAACTGACACTCGATCATCGCCGGCGCCGTAATCCTCGATCAACTCATCTCGTTCGGAGGGGCACTGCGCGATTAGCTTGTCAGCTTCGCGCACCACCTCGAGCTCTCGCTCGATCCGTTCGTCCGGGCTGGTGTCAGCAGCCTGCTGGTGACGGTGCTTCGTCTTGCCCATGGCATGAAAGATCTGGACCACCGGTATGCCAAGCTTACGTTTCAGTTCGATAGCCACCCAGCCGGACATCCAGAAATTGCCGTGGATGACATGGTACCGATCTTGGCCGGCGTCGAACTGAAGGAGGCTATCGCGGAACGCGGCCATATGAGGCCAGAGCTCATCCTTCAGAAGGAAGCGCGGTGGCCCGGCGTCGAGGTGAACAACCCGCACGCCATCGTCGCGCTGGACCACGTCCGGCAACTCCGATCGATCGCGTCGAGTGAAGACGTCCACCTGATGGCCCAGCTTCGCGAGATTCCGGCTCATCTCGTCCACATAAACGTTCTGGCCGCCCGCGTCTTCGCTGCCGAGCGTGGCGAGTGGACTGGCGTGTTCGCTCAAAAAGGCGATGCGCAAACTTTCAGGCATACACTGCCTCCGCGACACCTGCGAGTGCTTTAGCCCGCGCGAACGCCGCGTTCCAGTCCTGTTTGAAGCGCTCCAGCCCGAATCGCTCCATAGCGCACTCACGTGCGCGCTCGCCCATCCGGCGGGCAGCGGCGGGATCCTTGAGCAGCATCAGCATGCCCTCGATCAATTCGTCGACGTCGCACGAGACAAAGCCGGTGCGGCCGTTCTCAATGACGGTCGGAAGCTCGCTCGTGGCAAGCGCGACGACGGGCATGCCCATGGTCATGGCCTCGATCACGGCCAGCGGAAGGCTGGTGTAACGAATGGGACTGAAGAGGAAACGATAGGGCGCTATGGATCGATGGAGCAGCCGGTACGGGATATCGCCCAGGCCATCGAGCTCCTCGGTTTCCATTCCGGCGATGTCCAGCGGTACCACCCGTCGCGCTCGCTCGAATATGTCCAATCCCGCTATCCGTGGCCGCTTCTGAATCCCGTTGATCACGGTAATACCTCGTTCCAGGGTCCCGGCGTAGCGTGCCCCGGGATCGATCGCCACGCTGTGGTCGACCATCGTGTTCGGGGTGACGCCGTTGTCCCACATCAGGCGGTTGAAGCGAGTGACGTGCACCAGCAGGCCTTGCGGGTCCTGGAAGGGATGAACGGTGCGAACGGCATCAGGTTTCGGTGTGTTGTGCTCCAGGTAGATACGAGGAAGTCGCTTCTGTGCCGGGCTCAAAATCTCGTCTCGATCGTCGCGCAAGTTCCTGGGAGTCTGATAGATCACCAGATCCAGATCAAGGTCGCGAACCGCTTCCGCCGGAACTTCGTGGACCTGGTCAGGCAGGTCGAAGGTCGGGCCGCGTCCGCCATAGCCCTCCGGTTTGCCCGGCTTTGTGGGGAGATACCAATCTTGCGCGATCCGGCCCAGCGTGTTGAGGTAGCTGCCGTGGATATGCCAGATAAGAATCTTCAAGGGCTTCATGCGGCTACCTCAGAAGAAAGCAGACGCTCCACCGCCTCTAGGACCACCTCCGGCCTCAGACGCCGCAGGCAACGATGGTCAATCGGGCAGGTCCAGTGCGTGCAAGGACTGCACGCGACCGGATGCCGCACCACCGGATGCCGCTCGGCATCCAGAGGAGACCAGCGACGATGATCCGCGGGGCCGAAGATCGTAATGGAGGGTGTGTCCAACGCGACAGCCATGTGCGCAGGACCGGTATCGTTACTTATGTAGAGATCAAGCATTGAGATGAGCGCCGCCAGTGAGCCCAGCGAGGTACGTCCAGCCAGATTGACGCTTCGACCGCCGACGCGTTGTCTGACTTCCCGAACCGTCTCATCCTCTCCCGGCCCGCCGGTTACGAAGATGGTCCCGCCGTAGCGCTCCAGTAACTCCGTCCCCACCCGCCCAAAGTACTCGGGCGGCCAGCGACGGGCATCCGGTCGTGCTCCCGGGTGCAAGCCGAACCACGGTCGCGGATAGCGCGCGAGACGAGGCACGGCGCGAACGAGGCCCTCCCTGTCCTCATCAAGCAGCGGAAAGTCGAGGTCGGTCCCCGTGTCGGGGCAGCCGAGCATGTGCGCCAGCCCCAGGTTTCGCAGCACCTCCGGCTGATCCGCCGGATACGGCCTGCCGATGGAGAGATCCGTCGGCCGCCGGCCACTGTAATAGCCGGCGGTGAGTCTCCCTCCAAGGGCCAGGGCGAACGGCAGGCTGGAGTCACCGCTGCCGTGCATCTGAACGACCAGGTCGTAAGCGTAGTCCCGCTGCTCGTCGAGAAACTGTCGAACTCGCGCCGGGTCCATCTCCACTTCTCCCAATCCTGGATAGCCTACGTACTCGACGTGGCGGTCCAGGTAGCGATGGAAGCGATCCACGAACGGACGAGACCAGGGGAGCGCAATGAGCGAGATCTCGGCTCGCGGAAAACCGGCTCGGAGCGAGCGGAAGGCCGGCACCGCCAGGAGGAAATCTCCCAGGTGCAAGGCCCGAATGACGGCGATCCGAAGGATATTGTGGCGTGCCGGGATAGGGACCGTCTCGCGCACTATCATGCCACCACCTCGCTCTTTCCAGTCCGGCTCAGGAGGCGGTCGGCAGCCGCGACCACCTGGTCCGGCGCAATGCCCAAGCAGGGCTGCCCGATCGGGCATTCGAAGCGATAGCAGGGCGTGCAGGGAGTGTCATGGCGAAGCAAAACATGGTCCGTCGAACGAGGAGCCCACTGCGACTCACGATCCGTCCCGGCGAAGAGGGCCACCAGGGGCACATCCAGGGCGTCGGCCAGATGCATCGCGAGCGTGTTGTTGCAGATGACGAGCGAGGCTGCGGCCATCAACGCCGCGAACGCGCCAAGACTTGTCCGTCCTGCCACCGATCTTGCTCCGGGGGCAGCCGCAGCCACGGCCTCCACCAGGTCGCGTTCTCGCTCCGAGCCGGTGAGGAGCACCGGCCATCCTCGCGCTGACAGTACCGCTGCAACTGCGCCGAACCGCTCCGGGGGATAGCGACGAGCGGCCGCCGTGGCTCCGGGATGAATCACAATGTACGGGCGCTCTACACCCAACTCGGCGAGCCGCCTTTCGGCTACGAGCACTTCTTCCGCTGGGATATCCACCGCAAGGCGAGAATCGTCAACTCTCATCCCTACGATCCGCACTAACCGGAGGTTGCGCTCTACCTGGTGTTCCCATTCAGGCGTTCCGGTCACGGTGTCGGTGAGGGCGAGGCCTCCAAACTCCAGCGACTCACCTACGCGCCTTTGGATCCCGGCGAGATAGCAGAGATATGCCGGGACATGCGGGGTCTGTTTGAACGAGGTGAAGATAAAGGCTGCATCGAACCGGCGCTCGCGCAACCGTTCGATCAGCCGGAAGTCTTGTTCCGGCTCGAATCGATAGCCACTTCCGATGTCTTGCCAGATGCCCCGATGGACCATGCAGTCGTCGATCCAGGGGAGCAAGGTCGACGCCGCCGGACCGGCCGAACCTCCCAGGAGGGTGATCTCGGCACCGGGCAAATTTTCCTTGATTGCCCGAAGCGCGGGCCCGGTCATGATGATGTCGCCCAGGTTGTCGAGCCGAATCGCGAGGATTCTGTGTGCGTTCACGATGCCACCCGCAACTTGTCGGAGCCGAGTAACTCCCTTGCCGCCGTCACGATCTCACTGGCGGACACGTCTCGCAAACACTCCTGGTTCCTCGGACAGACGCGCTGGTAGCACAACCGGCATGGAACGTCGTGATACAGCATCCGGTGGGGCACGCGCCACGGACCCCACTGCTCGGGAGGATTGGTAAGCGCAAAGAGCGCTACCACCGGCGTCTTGAGGGCGGCGGAAATGTGCATCGGCCCCGTATTGTTGGTCAGAGTCAGGTCGGCCGCCTCGATCAGGGCGCACAATGCCGGGAAAGAGAGTTTACCGGCCAGGTCAACCGAATCGTGACGCATCGCTCGGCCGACTGACGCGGTGACGCCTTTCTCGTCTTCAGTTCCGGTCAGAAGCACCGTCGCCCCCAGGTTCTCGATCAACTCATCGGCCGCCGACGCATAGAGATCGGGTGGATAGGTCCGGGCCGGCATGGTGCAGCCCGGGTGGAGTACCACCAGCGGATTCCCGTGAGTCAGGGCGGCGATCTCGGCGCGGGCGGTAGACGGCACGGTCAGCACCAGATCCTTTCGGGACGTGCCTATGCCAATCGCCGACACCAGATCGAGGCCGCGCTCCACCTCGTGCATCGTTCGCTCTGGATGCCGGTGCCGAGTGGTGAGCAAAGAACCGGGACCGTCGATCGAAGCGGCGAGACGTAACGGAATTCCGGAAAGATAGCAGAGGTAAGCGGCAGGCAGTGGGCTTTGATGAAACGAGCCGAAGATAATGGCGGCATCGAAGGCGCCTTTTGACACCCGAGAAATCATCGCCTGCTCGCGACCCGGATCCTGTGGCAGCCGGCTCCAGGGATCCGTCCAGGGAGCCGGGTAGGTCCAAACGCTATCCAAATCCGGATTGAGCGCGCCGGCCCGGGCGCCGACCGTGCTCGTCAACAACGTCAGCTCCGAGAGAGGGAGCGACTCGCGCACGGCGTGGAAAGCCGGAGTTGTGACCAGAACATCGCCCAGGTTATCCAGCCGGATCAGTAGTATCCGGCGCGCCGCCTGCCAGTCCTGGTGGATCACGGCGTCACCTTCACCGGTTCGCCCAGCGCCAGCGCGACGATGCGACCGATCATTTCGGTCGTACTGAAGCCGCCTGTTAGCGGGACGATCTCAATCCGCCCACCTACCTCGCGGACTGCCTCAGCCTCGGGAAGCAGCTCGTCAGCGTAGTCCCCGCCCTTAACGTGAACATCTGGACGGACTCTCCGAATAATCTCGGCCGGCGTATCCTCGTCGAAGATCACCACATGGTCGACAGCATCGAGTGCCGCAACCAACGCCTGGCGATCCCGAACCCCATTCACGGGTCGGTTCTCGCCCTTGAGCCGCCGGGCGCTGGCGTCACTGTTCACGCCCACCACGAGCACATCGCCCAGGATGGCGGCCTGGCGGAGAAAATTGACGTGTCCGGCGTGGAGTATGTCGAACACGCCGTTCGTGAACACGATGCGCTTGCCGCCGGCGCGGTACGCATCGAGGTCCGATAGAACGGCGGCCTGGTCGGGGAGTACTTCGCGCCCCTCCAAGCTCATGCGCTGCAGGAGCTCCTGGTGCTGAACCACCGCCGTTTGCGGACGGGTGACTGCTATGCCCGCCGCGGCGACTCCGATCCTCGCCGCCGTCTCGACATCGGTGCCCGCTGCCAAGGCGAGAGTCAGCGCGGCGGCGAACGAGTCACCTGCTCCCACATCCGCCGGATGCGGCACGGGATGCGCCTCGATGTGCACGGATGTGCCATCTCTGCAGGCCAGAAGCACGCCCGCCTCCGCCAGCGTGATCGCGATCCACTCAGCGGAAAGCGCCCGGAGAAGCCCCTGTGCCAACAGCCTCACCCGCCTCAGGTCGATCGTGTCGTCAAAGTCGCCGTTCGGCTCCACCGCCAGCTGGGCTTCGAGCCTGTTCGGCGTGACCACGGTGACCGGCGCACGCGCCCACGCGCTCAGATCCTTGGAATCAACGATCAGGGGCACAGGGCGGTGTGCTCGGAGGTCGGTCAAGCGTCGAATCAGCCGGGGGGAAATCACGCCGTAGCGGTAATCGGAAATCGCGACTACATCGCAATCGGCGAAGGCTTGCTCCATGGAAGCGATTAAGGACGCCTCACTCTGGCTTGCACTGGTAAGGCCCGAATCGAAGCGAACCACGTACTGGCCGTCCGCCTGAATGCGAATCTTGTGCAGAGTCGATACCGCCGGATCCGCCGCGAGACCCTCCGTGGCGATGCCGCGCTGTTGCAGCGCATCTCGCAGCATCGCTCCCGGCAGGTCGTCACCCACCACTCCCACGAAGGTGACCTCCGCACCGAGCGCTCGCAGGTTAGCGGCAGTGTTGGCTGCGCCGCCCGGCACCCGGTTCTCGCTCGTGCGTCGCACGACGGGAACTGGGCCCTCGGCACACAGGCGCACAGCGCTGCCTTCGAGGTAGCTATCCAGGATTGCGTCGCCAATTACTAACGCGCGCAGCCGTCGAAAGTCGCGGACCGTATCAGTGGCTCGCATACGCCGCTCCGGACACGTTCCAACTTTGAGGCGTGTAAGAAAGGTCGACGCGGGGCGAGGCCACGCGTTCGACGCGCTGAATGATACGCAGCGCATGGGGCGTGTCGCGGGCTACGAAGTGCGGGCGCCGAAGCATCTCGGTCGGGGAAGCCTCGGTTGCCAAATCGACCAGTACCGTCCGGCAGCCCGCACGACGTCCGGCCTCGACATCATCCAAAATGTCCCCCACGAACCAGCAGTGGTCCATAACGAGGTCTCGCTCTCGCGCAGCGTCCAGCAGCATCCCCGGCCGTGGCTTGCGACACGGGCAGTCAACGGAAAGTCCTGGCACAATGCCATCGACATGGTGCGGGCAAAAATAGATCGCGTCCAACGGAGCTTGTAGGGCCGCCAGACGGCTCGCAAGGGAGTCGTGCATCCGTTGGAGATCGGCCAGCCCGAAATAGCCTCTCGCCAGACCGGATTGGTTGGTGACCATGATCAGCTCAAAGCCCGCGGAACGGAGGCGGCTCATCTCCGGGCCAATGCCCTCCACCAGTTCGAGATCCTGCGGTCGTCTTGGATAGTGGCGAGCGTGAACCAACGTGCCGTCGCGATCCAAAAAGATCGCCCTCCTAGGCACTGGCCGCTCGCTCAATCGCCTCGACCATAACGTTCGGTACAAGGCCGCCGCGGTCTGTCTCGGCCGTGGCCAGCTCGGCTTCCACCAGCCCACATAGCACGTGCGTGAGGATCATATGAAGCTCCTGCACAATTGCCGTCTCCCGGGCCGGCGCCATCACAACCAGGTCGGCCAGTTGCGCCAGAGTATTCGGTTTGCCACCGGTAATAGCCACCACCGTTATCCCCTTGCGCCTCGCAGCATCCACCGCTCGCAGCAAGTTGGCGGATTCGCCACTCGTGCTGAAGAGGAGAAGGACATCGTCCGGCCGCCCAAGCCCTTGCACCTGTCTGGCAAAGACTTCCTGGTAGCCGTAGTCATTGGCTACCGCGGTCAATAGGGCCGAGTCGGCAGTCAGCGCGACGGCGGAATAGGCCTCCCTTTCGCGCAGAAACCGACCCATAAGCTCGGCAACGAAATGCTGGGCTTCCGCCGCGCTACCGCCGTTTCCCGCGGCAAGGACTTTTCGCCCGCGACGGAGTGTTCGAACCAGGAGCTCCGCAACCCGCGCGAGGTCGCCGGGGCGATTCATCAACTCGGAGAGCGCACCCGAGAGGGTGGCCCGCCGGCTCGCCAGTATCGTTCCTACCGGCGTCCCCTCGCTGCCTTGACTAATGATTTCTCGATGCATGCCGGCCTCCCGTGAAGTCGACCGTCCGCCACCACAAGATGCTGTGACGCTTGACCTACTTCTATCCTAGGAGAGCGGAAGGGCCGGTTCATTGGGCAAGTGCACAAAAGATATGCCTTGCCGGCAGCCGTCATTAGGCAGATGCACAATCCGCGGAGGTTTGCAGCGTTCGGAGGACAGTGGCGAGGCGCATTTGCACGGCGTCGTCGAAGGAACGGGGATCGAGCCCTGTCAGGGCCTGGATCTTGTCCAGCCGGTAGCCGAGCGTATTGCGGTGGATGTGTAAAGCTTCGGAACTGGCAGATGGGGAGCAATCACTGTCAAAGAACTCGTTGAGCGTTTCGAGCAACCCGGGGTTGTGATCGAGCGGGCTGAGCAGATAGGTGGCCAGGTCCATCTTGGTCGCCTCGTCGGCCACCCCCACGAACGAAGCAATGCCCAGCGCGTCCAGGCAATGCACTTGGTTCTGCCCGTGAAACCGGCGCCCGAGAGAAAGCGCGGCCCGCGCATCGGCGTACGAGGCGGCGAGGCCCTTCAATCCGGGGTGATACCGCCCGATGCTGATGCTAATTGGCGACCGAGTGGTAGAAGCGAGCTTGCGCAGCAGCGCCTCGCCCGCTCGCTTGAGCGCGCCGAGGTGAGCCCACGAGGGGTTCGTCTGATCCAGCCCGTCCTCCGTGTCGACCCAATCGGCCAGCGCCCGGCGGTTGCTCGCCTTGAGTACTGCAACTTCTCCGTTCCCTATATAGGCGCAGATGGTATCGTTCGGCAGCTCGAAGAAATCGACCACACCGCCGATCAGCAACTGGCCGCGGCGGCGAATACTCGCTTCGGGGTCTTCGGAAGAACCGGGGCGGGGCGGCTGAAGGATGTACTCGGCAGCATCGATGAGAATCACGGCACGCGGAGGCGCCAGATCCATGCCCAGCACTTGCGCCTCGCGTAGTATGGCGGCCTCATCGCCGATCGCCCCGTGCAACAGATCGTGGATGAACTTGTTCTTGAGCTCATGCTGGTTAGGAAGCTGATCGACTACAGCGGTCTGACTGATCATGAGCTCGACCAGCACGTGGGCCAGGCGTGGCGGAATGATCTCACCGCTGGTCGGCTGGGAGACGATAATCTCGCCACTGGCTGTCTCGAGGTGGAGCGGCACTCGCAGGCACTCTGCGAATTCGTCTTCGAGCGTCTCCCGCCGCAGGCCGATGTTGTTCGGTTTGCTGCTGGCAATCACCGAACCGTAGCCGTCGACCACCGACACCTCAGCGGAAAGCAACTCGGCGGTCCGCTCGGTCACCGCCTCCGCTACACGCTGAAACTGACCCATTGCTATAGCCACATGGGCTGCTTTCCGGGCGCCGTCCGGCGCCCTACCCTCGATCAACCCCGGGCCGCAGTTCGCAAGAAGTGTGCCACTGGCGGCCAGGAGTTGTGGCGAGCGACCGGCAGGACGAACTCTATGGTGGCGCAGCGTGCCTCGATGAACCGCAGGTTACGCCCTGTGCGCTCTCAGGGAAAACAGCAGCGGCCAGGTATCTCCGGGGAGATGAAACCAGTCGCCCTCCTCCTGAATCATTCCTGGAAATGCTTCATACGGAACCATGGGAAATTCGTGGAGGTACTCGACCTGCAAGCCGGCGTCGGAGACCGCGCTGACTATCTCGCCAAGGGAGTGCTGCCACTGGTAGGTTAGGGGTTGTTCGAACGGAACTGTCCCTCCGACATACGAACCATGCCGCTCGCTCCGAAAGGGAACCCGATCGTGAAAGTAGCGAACGCCCGGCTCCGGCTTCTTTCCCTCGTCGTCCAGCAGATGAGCCAGGGGATGAACGTCGGCCAGATAGAAGATGCCGCCGGGCTTCACGTGGCGAGCAGCGGCTCGCGCCCACTCATCCAGATCGGGCAGCCAGCAGAGCACGCCATAGGAGGAGTACACAATGTCGAACTGCTCATCCAGCTGCCGAGAGATCTCGTAAACATCACACTGGATAAAGCTGGCGTGCAGTTCCACTTCCGCCGCGAGGTCTCGGGCTGCCGAGATGGCCGCGCCCGAGAAATCGACGCCGGTAACCCTGGCCCCAAGGCGAGCCCACGAGAGCGTGTCC